>NZ_JBSGHB010000002.1:0-167548 GCF_053604195.1 Actinokineospora sp. NPDC004072
GTGGTCAACGGACCCGGCGAAGCCCGCGAAGCCGACCTCGGCGTCGCCTCCGGCAACGGCAAAGGCCAGATCTTCGTCAAGGGCCAGGTCATCAAAACCGTCCCCGAGCACCAGATCGTGGAGACCCTGATCGAGGAGGCCATGCGGCTAGCCGAGACGATGGAGCCGGGCGAGGCCCCTACCGTATCCGTGTCCTGATCGATTCTCCCCGATTGCCATTCCCCGCGAACCGGGTGAATCTGGCACGCTTGAAGAATGTTGCGCCTCGCGGGAGCTCGACTGCTCGACGAGCGGGACAATCAGGCGGTCAGGGCCGTGCTGGCCGCCGATCAGATCGCGTCCTGCATGGTCGCCTCCCGGGTGGAGGCGGCGGGGGTTGATCCGTGGCGGCTCGGCGGGGAGCTGTGGGGGTGCGGCATCCGCGCGGGCAGCAAGCTGGACTCGCTGTGCTTCGCCGGGCCCAACCTGGTGCCGCTGGCCGGGCGGCCATCGGCCGTGCGCGCCTTCGCCGAGCGGGCCATCCGCAGGCGCAGGCTGTGCTCGTCGCTGGTCGGGCCTGCCGAGCAGGTCATGGGCATGTGGGAGGAGCTGGCTCCGGAGTGGGGGCCGGCCCGCGACGTGCGCGAGGACCAGCCGCTGCTGGCCATGAACGGCCCCACCCGGGTCAAACCGGACAGCAAGGTGCGCCAGGTGCGCCCCGACGAGCTGGACCGGTACCTGCCCGCCGCGGTGGCCATGTTCATCGAGGAGGTCGGGGTCGACCCGCGCGTCGGCGACGGCGGCGCGGGCTACCGGGCCCGGGTGGCCGAGCTGATCGCCACCGGCCGGGCGTTCGCCCGCTTCGAGAACGGCGAGGTCGTCTACAAGGCCGAGATCGGGTCGATGTCGCGCGCGGTCGGCCAGATCCAGGGCGTGTGGGTGCACCCGGACAAGCGCGGCCGCGGCTACGGCGCGACCGGCACCGCCGCGGTGGTCCGCAGGCTGGTCGAGGGCCTCGGCCGCACGGCGAGCCTGTACGTCAACTCCTACAACGCCCCGGCCCGGGCGGTGTACGACCGGATCGGGTTCGTGCAGGTCGGGCAGTACGCGACCGTGCTGTTCTAGGGTCGGGCATACTGCGGGACGTGCGCTCACTCCGCCGTCCGGCCGCGTTGGCCGCCGCCCTGGTCGCCGTCCTGCCGCTGACCGCGTGCACGCTCTTCGGCGGGGACTCCGGGCCGCGCGAGGTCGCCGCGCAGTTCCTGGCCGCGATCGCGGGCGGGGACAGCACGACCGCCGCGTCGCACACCGACTCGCCCGAGTCGGCCAAGGCGCTGCTGGACCAGGCCCGCGACCGGCTCAAGCCCGAGGCGGTGCGCGCCTCGGTGGTGGAGGTGGCCGAGCGCGGCGACGGCGACGTGGGCGACGCGCGCTTCACCATCACCTGGGACCTGGGCAAGGGCCGCAACTGGACCTACGACTCCGGCTTCGAGCTGCGCCGCGGCGACGACGCCTGGAAGGTGCACTGGGCGCCCAGCGTGCTGCACCCGAAGCTGTCCACCGGCCAGTCGCTGGCCGTGGAGACCCTGGAGTCGCCGCTGGCCCCGGTGCTCGACCGGGACGGGACGGCCCTGCTGTCCCCGGTCCGGGTGATCTCGGTGCTGTTCGAGAAGGCCAAGGCCGACAACCCGGACGCGGTGGCCGCGAGCCTGGCCCGCGCGCTGTCGGGCATCGACCGGGCCATCACCAAGCAGTCGATCCTCGACGGCGCCGCCGAGGCCGCCACCTACACCGTCGTCGTCCTGCGCGAGACCGACTACCAGAAGGTGCGCTCGGCGATCTACGACCTGCCGGGCGTGCGGTTCACCAGCACCACCCGGCTGCTGGCCCCGGACAAGTCCTTCGCGCCCGCCCTGGTGCCCGCCATCCGCGCGCAGGTGGAGCAGGTCGTCGAGGGCAAGTCGGGATGGCGCGTGCACACCGTGGACACCAACGGCGCCGAGGTGACCGAGCTGCACGTCGAGGAGGCCAAGCCCGCCGACGCCGTGCGCACCGTGCTCAGCGTGAAGCTGCAGCGCGCCGCCGAGCGGGCGCTGGCCGCCGAGCAGAAGCCCGCCATGCTGGTGGCCATCCAGCCCTCCACCGGCCAGGTCCTGGCGGTCGCGCAGAACCCGGCGGCCGACAAGCAGGGCCCGATGGCGCTGATGGGCCGCTACCCGCCGGGCTCGACGTTCAAGATCGTGACCGCGGCGGCGGCGCTCGACTCCGGCATGGCCACCGCGGAGACCCCGCTGCCCTGCCCCCCGACCACCACCATCAACGGCCGGGTCGTGCCCAACAGCGACCGGTTCGACAAGGGCACGGTGCCGCTGCGCTCGGCGTTCGCGTTCTCCTGCAACACCACCTTCGCCGACCTCGCGGTGAAGATGCAGCCGTCGACGCTGACCGACATGGCCGCCCGGCTGGGCCTGGGCGTGGACTTCGTCGTGCCGGGCATCACCACCATCACCGGCTCGGTCCCGCCCGCCGACGACGTGGTCGAGCGCGCCGAGGACGGCTTCGGCCAGGGCAAGGTCGTCGCCAGCCCGTTCGGCATGGCCGTGGTCACCGCCAGCGTCGTGTCCGGTCGGCTGACCCCGCCGACGCTGATGGACGGGACCACCACCCAGGCGAACATGACCCCCGAACCGGTGCCCGCCGCGGTGCTGGGCCCGATTCGGCAGATGATGCGCGAAGTGGTGACCGGCGGCACGGCGACCGCGCTCAACCGGTTCCCGAACACGCACGGCAAGACCGGAACCGCCCAATTCGGCGACGGGACTCGCTCGCACGGGTGGTTCGTGGGCTACCAGGGCGACGTGGCGTTCGCGGTCCTGGTCACCGATGCGGGGACCTCCGGTCCCGCGGTCGCTGCCAGTGGGCGATTCCTGGATGGCCTGGGCTGATTAAGGTGGTGGGCATGTCCGTTCGTGCCCCGTTGACCCCCGGCGTGCAGTCGCCGCGCCGCCCCGTGCCCCCCGCGATCCCGCGGCCGGAGTACGTGGACAAGCCCGCGCCCAAGCGCTACACCGGCTCCTACGTGCAGACGCCGGAGACCATCGAGGCGATGCGGGTCGCAGGCCGGCTCGCCGCGCAGGCGCTGGCCGTGGGCGGCGAGGCCGTCAAACCGGGCGCGACCACCGACGACATCGACGCGGTGGTGCACGAGTTCCTCATCGACCACGGCGCCTACCCCTCGACGCTGGGCTACCGCCGGTTCCCGAAGTCGTGCTGCGTGTCGCTCAACGAGGTGATCTGCCACGGCATCCCGGACTCGACGGTGATCGAGGACGGCGACATCGTCAACATCGACGTCACCGCGTTCATCGGCGGCGTGCACGGCGACACGAACGCCACCTTCTTCGCGGGCGAGGTGAGCGAGGAGGCCCGGCTGCTGGTCGAGCGCACGCACGAGGTGACGATGCGCGCGATCAAGGCCGTCCGGCCGGGCCGGGCGCTCAACGTCATCGGGCGGGTGATCGAGAGCTACGCCAAGCGCTTCGGCTACGGGGTGGTGCGCGACTTCACCGGCCACGGCATCGGCGAGGCGTTCCACAGCGGCCTGGTGATCCTGCACTACGAGGAGCCCAGCGTCACCACCGAGCTGGAGGTCGGCATGACCTTCACCATCGAGCCGATGATCACCCTCGGCGGCATCGACTACGACATCTGGTCCGACGACTGGACGGTCACCACCAAGGACAAGAGCTGGACCGCCCAGTTCGAGCACACGATCGTGGTGACCGAGTCCGGCGCGGAGATCCTCACCCTGCCGTAGCCAGCAGGACCTCCAGGACCGCGGCCGCGGTCGGCCCCGGGTGGGTCGCGGGCGCGAGGTGGTCCAGGTCGAGGGAGCGGGTGGGCCAGCCGCGGGCCTGGGCGTCGGCGAGGTCGTCGGCGTAGGCGGGGGAGACCCGCACGTAGCCGGAGGGGCCGTCCCAGTCGACGCTGGGGCGCGGCTCCTTGAGGAAGGCGATCGGCACCTCCGGGGCTTCCTCGGCGATCTCCGGGTCGACCGGGAAGTCGGGGAACCAGGCGGGCCAGCGCGGCAGCAGCCCGTCCGGGCTGATCGCGCGGAACTTCGCGTACAGCTCGGCCGGGACGGTCTCGCGCCAGCTCAGCCCGGGGGTCGGCAGCCCGGCGTCGAGGTAGACCAGGCCGCTGACCTGCCCGCCAGCGTCGTCGATCTGCTCGGCGAATGCGGGCAGCAGCGGCCCGGCCCCGCTGTGCCCGACGAGGGCGACCGGGCCCAGCGGCAGCGCGTCGGACATCACGTCGGCGAAGGCGCCGATGAGCCGCTGGTGCACCGGCGGGGTGACCACGCTGGGCCGCAGGTCGGGCAGCACCGCCGGGTGCCCGAGCGCGGCCAGCGCGTCGGCCAGCGGGCGCAGGCTGGCCGGGCCGAGGAACGGGCTGTGCACCAGGACGGCGGTGATGGGCATGGGGGCGATGATGGCAGTCCCGGCCGACAGCCGGGGAGAGGATGGGGTGGATGTCCGGGGCGCTGCTGGTCGCGGGGACGACGTCGGACGCGGGCAAGAGCGTGCTCGTCGCGGGCCTGTGCCGCTGGCTGGCCCGTTCGGGGGTGCGCGTGGCGCCCTTCAAGGCGCAGAACATGTCGAACAACTCGTTCGTCACGCTCGACGGCGGTGAGATCGGACGGGCGCAGGCGTTCCAGGCGTTCGCGTGCGGGGTGGAGCCGTCGGTGCGGTTCAACCCGGTGCTGCTCAAGCCGGGGTCGGACCGCTCGTCGCAGGTGGTCGTGCTGGGCAAGCCGGTGGGGACGGTCTCGGCGCAGTCGTACCGGGGCCGCAAGGCGGAGCTGATGGAGGTCGTGCTGGCCGCCCTGGAGTCGCTGCGGGCGGAGTACGACGTGGTGGTGTGCGAGGGGGCGGGCTCGCCGACGGAGATCAACCTGCGCGCGACCGACATCGCCAACATGGGCCTGGCCAGGGCCGCGCGGCTGCCGGTGGTCGTGGTGGGCGACATCGACCGCGGCGGGGTGTTCGCCCACCTGTACGGCACGCTGGCCCTGCTCGACGCCGCCGACCAGGCGCTCGTCGCCGGGTTCGTGATCAACAAGTTCCGCGGCGACCCGGCGCTGCTGGCGCCGGGCCTGCGCCAGCTCCGCGCGCTGACCGGCCGGGACGTGCTGGGCGTGCTCCCCTGGCGCGAGGAGCTGTGGCTCGACGCCGAGGACTCCCTGTCCTACCGCGCCGACGGCGTGGTCGGGCGCCCGGTCGAGCCGGTCGGGCCGGACTGGCTGCGGGTGGCGGTCATCCGGCTGCCGCGGATCTCCAACGCCACCGACGTCGAGGCGCTGGCCTGCGAACCGGGCGTCTCCGTGCGCTTCGTGACCACGCCGATGGGGGTCGCCGACGCCGATCTGGTCGTCGTCCCGGGCTCGAAGTCGACCGTGGCCGACCTGGCCTGGCTGCGCTCCCGCGGGCTGGCCGACGCCGTCGCCGCCCACGCCGCGCAGGGCAAGCCGGTCATCGGGATCTGCGGCGGCTTCCAGATGCTCGGCAGGCTCATCGTCGACACCGTGGAGTCCGACGCGGGCGCGGTGCCCGGGCTCGGGCTGCTGGACGTGGAGGTGGAATTCGCCGCCGAGAAGACGTTGTCCCGCCCATCCGGCACCGCTTTCGGACACCCCGCGACCGGGTACGAGATCCACCACGGTCGCGTCCGGTGGAATTCCGAAACCCCGCTGGTCACCGCGGACGGAATGGCGGAGGGCGCTATTTCAGGTTCGGTTCTGGGCACGCATTGGCACGGGCTGCTGGAGAACGACGGCGTGCGCCGGGAAGCCCTGCGCTGGGCAGCCCGGTTGGCGGGCAGGCGCTTCACCCCGGGCGCGGTGTCCTTCGCCGCGGCCCGCGCCGCCCAGGTCGACCTCCTCGCCGACCTGGTGGCCGAGCATCTGGACACGGCGGCCATCCGCGCCCTGCTCAGCGGGGGTGCGCCCGCGGGCATGCCCGTCCTGCCGCCGGGGGCGCCGTGAGGTCTGCGGCTCAGCCCCGGTCCAGCTCGGCCAGCAGCTCGTCCAGGAAGCCGCCCGCCTCGCTCGCGGCCCGGTCCGGGTCGCGGTCGGTGATGGCCTGGAGCAATCCCCGGTGGTCGACATTCGCCTTGTGCGGGGCTTCGCGCACGGTGGTGGCCACCGAAGCCCGCACGACCTCCGTCAATCCCTGGTACAGCTCCGTCAGCAGCGTATTGTGCGAGCAGCGCATCACCGCGCCGTGGAATTCGGCATCCTTTTCGATGCCCACGGCGAAGTCCTGCGCCTCCATCGACTTCTCCCGCGCGCTGAGCACGGCGGTCAGCTCGCGCAGCTCGTCCTCGGTGCGGTTCACCGCGGCGAGGCGGGCGCCCTCGACCTCCAGGATCCGGCGGACCTGCAGCACCTCGCGCAGCTCCGACCCGACGAGCCTGCGCAGCGCCCCGGAGAACTCGCTGGTGGCGCGGACGAACGTCCCGTCGCCCTGGCGGACCTCCAGCAGCCCGGCGTGGGCGAGGGCGCGGACGGCCTCGCGGACGGTGTTGCGGCCCACGCCCAGGGCGTTGACCAGTTCCGGTTCGGTCGGGATGCGTTCGCCGACCTTCCACTCCGCGGTCGCGATGGCCGACCGCATCTGCTCGATCACCTGGTCGACCAGGCCGGTCCGGCGGGTAGTGGCCAGCGGCACGACACCAATCCCTTCCCTCAATGCGTTTGCCACCCGGCAACCACTTCCGGGTGGCGGGAGTCCAGAGTGCCATGCCCGCTCCCGGCGCAAGCACGGAGTGGGCAAAGATCCAGCTCAGGGCAGGGGCAGGCTCAGCAGCGCGTTCTCGATGACCTCGGGCATGGCCGGGTGGATCCAGTACTGACCGCGCGCCATCCGCCGGGCGTCGAGGCCGAAGCTCATCGCCTGGATGACCGGCTGGATGACCGTCGCGGCCTGCGGGCCGATGATGTGCGCGCCCAGCAGCAGGCCGGTCTCCGGGTCGGCGAGGAGCTTGGCGAAGCCGGTGGTGTCCTCCATCGCCCACCCGTAGGCGATGCCCGAGTACGCCTGCGTCGCCGTCACGTGCGGCACCCCGCGCTCGACCGCCTCCTGCTCGGTCAGCCCCACCGCGGCGATCTGCGGCGAGGTGAACACCGCGTGCGGCACGAACCGGTGGTCGGACTCGATCGGGTCCTCCGGGTGCAGCAGGTTGTGCTGGACCACCCGCGCCTCGTGGTTGGCCACGTGCTTGAGCTGCCAGGGCGAGGAGATGTCGCCCAGCGCCCACACGCCGTCGGCGGTCGTGCGCTGCTGGGCGTCGACCATGACGTAGCCGTACGGGCTCAGCTCGACCCCGCCCGCGGTGGTGTTGAGCAGGTCGGTGTTGGGCGTGCGGCCGATGGCGACCAGCAGCGCGTCCGCGTCCACCGCCGAGCCGTCGTCCAGGTGCAGGCGCACGCCGTCGCCGAGGCGCTCGACGCGCTCGGTCTCCCGGCCCAGCCGCACGTCCCAGCGCTGGGCCGCCAGCTTGGTGAACTGCATGCTGATGTCGCGGTCCTCGCGCCGCAGCAGCGCGTCGGAGCGCACGACCACGGTCACCTCCGTCCCGAAGGCGGAGAAGACGTGCGCGAACTCCGCGGCGATGAACCCGCCGCCGAGGATCGCCAGCCGCCGCGGCGGGGCGGGCAGGCGCATGATCGTGTCGCTGGTGTGGAAGGGCACCTCGGCCAGGCCGGGGACCGCGGGCGCCATCGGCCTGCTGCCCGCGGCCAGCACGACCCGGTCGGCGGTGAACTCCTCGTCGCCGACCGCGAGCCTGCGCTCGCCGGTGAACCGCGCGGTCCCGGAGAACACGGTGACGTTGGCGTTGTCCGGGTGCTCGCGCCGGTACTGCTCGCCGCCCTCGGCGATCGGGTCGATGCGGCCGAAGATGCGGTCGCGGATCTCCGGCCAGCGCACCCCGTCCAGCGTCAGGTCGACGCCGAGCCGGGCCGCGTGCTCCGGGGAGGCGGCCAGGTCGGCGGGGTGGACGTACATCTTGGTGGGGATGCAGCCCGCGTTCAGGCAGGTGCCGCCGAAGCGGCCGCGCTCGACGAGCGCGACCCGCCAGTCGGCGAAGCGGGGGTCGAGGAGGGAGTTGCCGGAGCCGGTCCCGACGATCACCAGGTCGAAGTGGCGCACATCCCCATCCAACCCCGGCGCCCGGCCCCGGCATTCCCCAGGGTCAGTGCCGGTAGACCGGGGCGATGATCGCGCGCGCGAGCGTGTGGAAGGCCAGGTTGAAGCTCACGACCGCGGCGCTGGCGTTCTCGTCCACGTCGAGCTTGTCCACGTCCACGGCGTGCACGACGAAGTAGTACCGGTGGTCCTGGTCGCCCTGCGGCGGCGCGGCGCCCGCGTAGTCGCGGGAGGACATGTCGTTGCGGACGTGGAAGGCGGCTCCGGGCAGGGAGTCGTCGTCCTTGCCCGCGCCTGCGGGCAGCTCCGTGCAGTCGGCGGGCAGGTTGACCGCGACCCAGTGCCAGAAGCCGCCGGGGATCGGCGCGTCCGGGTCGAAGCAGGTGACCACGAAGCTGCGCGTGCCCTCCGGCGCGCCGCTCCACGCCAGCTGCGGCGACACGTTCTCCCCGCCTGCCGAGGGGTGCACGTGCCTGGCCGCCAGCAGCTCGCCGTCGCGGACGTCGGTCGAGGTCACGGTGAAGGCGCCTGCCTTCGGCAGCAGCTCGTACGGGTCGGGCGCGACCGGGCGGTCGAGGCTCATGGGGAATCCTCCGGGACGGGCTTGCGATCTTCGGCGACCAGGCTAGTCCCGGCGCCCCCGGCGCGCGTGTCGACCAGCCGCAGGCCCGCGGCCGCGCCGGAGAGGCCGCGGTGCCCGCGGGTCGGCCAGACCGCGATGGCGCTGACCAGCAGCAGGATGATCGAGGCCGCGCCGAGGCCGACGGCTTCGAGGATGAAGTAGCCGCCGGAGCCGACCAGGAACCGGACCAGCATCCGCCACACCGCGGGCTTGCGCCCGTCCGGGCCGACGGGGTTGAGCAGCACGACCCGCTGGCCGAAGGTGCCGCCGTTGCCCGCCAGCGGGGTGATCAGCAGCAGCAGGCCGACCGGCACCACGTAGCTGAGCAGCCAGCCCAGGTCGGGCGGGGTGGCGTCGAGGCCGTAGATCCACACCGCGTTGACCGCGACCGTCAGCAGGCCGCCGAGCAGCGTCACCGCCACCACGTCGACGGCCATGCCGAGCAGCCGCCGCCACGCGGTGACCGGCCGCGGCTCCCCGGGCTCGGCGTCCACCCGCTGGCCGGGGACCAGCCGCAGCAGCGGGGCCAGGGCGAAGCCGATCGCCGCGCCGAGGGTGTTGGCGATCAGATCGTCCACATCGAACAGCCGGTACGGGCAGGCGAACAGGCCCCAGACGGCGGTGAGCTGGGTGAACTCGATGAACAGCGAGGTCAGCGCGCCGATGATGACGACGGTGAGCAGGTTGCGGTGGAACAGGTGCCTGCCGAACATGCCCAGCGGCACGAACAGCGCCACGTTGAACACCACCTGCTGGAGCGCGGGGTTGCGCAGCGTCGCGCTGATGCCGCTGCCGATGCGCTCCTCGCGGAAGTCGGCGATGAAGCGCAGCGGGTCCAGCTGCGCCACCCGGACCGCGTTCCGGGCGCACCACTCCGGCGTGGTGTCCGGGACGGGCAGCAGCGTGTAGGTCCACAGGGCCAGCGCGTAGACGAGCAGGCCGAAGGCGAGGACGGCGTGGCCGAGCCCGAACTCGCCGCGTTTGCGGTAGCTCCAGGCGATGTAGGGCACGACCAGCAGCACGGCCAGCACCGTGCCGCCGATGAACGCCAGCAACGCGGACATGGCGGGGTCGGTCATGGTTGGAATCTAGGTGCGTCCAGGCGCTCCGGCTGGGTTGTGGACAACTCGCCACCCGGTCCGGCGAATCCGCCTACTGTGGGTGCCAGACGAGGAGGACCACCATGACCGAGGACAACCAGGGCGCCGACGAGGTGTCGCGCTCCACCAGGGTCCGCTTCCCGCGGATCAGCCCCCGGGCCTACGAGCACCCGGCCGACCGGGGGGCGATGGCCGCCCTGCGGGCCGTGCCGGGGGTCGGCGACGTGCTGCGCGGCGTCGCGGGCCTGTTCCCCGAGCGCGGCGAGCGGCTGATGGCGCTGGCCTCGTCGATCCGGGTGGGGGACAAGCAGTACCCCAAGATCAACCAGCTGCGCCTGGAGTGCGCCGAGACGCTCGACCTCGACCGCGTGCCCAACGTGTTCGTCTCCCGCGACCCCCGGGCCCAGGCGCTCACGGTGGGCATCGACGAGCCGTTCATCGTGCTGACCACGGGCCTGGTCGAGGCGATGGACACCGAGAGCCTGCGGTTCGTGCTGGGGCACGAGATGGGCCACGTGCTCTCCGGCCACGCGGTCCTGCGCACGCTGCTGATCCGCCTGCTGAGCCTGCAGCAGACGATGGCCTTCGTGCCGATGGGCGCCCTCGGCCTGCGCGCGGTGATCGCCGCCCTGCGCGAGTGGTTCCGCAAGGCGGAGCTGACCTGCGACCGCGCGGGCCTGCTCTGCGGCCAGGACCCGACCGCCGCCCTGCGCACCCACGTCTACCTCGCGGGCGGCACCGACCTCACCCAGATCGACATCCCGTCCTTCCTCCAGCAGGCGAGCGAGTACGAGAACGTCGAGGACATCCGCGACAGCATCCACAAGCTCCGCAACGTCGAAACGACGGGCCACCCCTTCGCCGTGGTCCGCGCCGCCCAACTCCAGCGCTGGGCCGCCAGCGAGGACTACCGCGAAATCCTCACCGGCACCTACCAACGCCGCGAAGACGACACCACCACCCCCACCTTCACCGAAGACCTCCGCTCCGCAGCCAAGTCCTACAAGGACACCATGTCCACCTCCACCGACCCCTTGGTCAAACTCCTCAACGACGTAGGCACCGCAGTCTCAGGCGCCGCAGGCAAGGTCTTCAGCAAATTCACCCCCACCACCCGCGCCCCCCACGACAACTAACCCACCCACCCCGCCGCCAGCGCCGCCCCCGCGGCGCCCGGCGGCCCCACCCCACCAACCACCCCACCCCACCAACCACCCCACCCCACCACCCGACTACGTCCCTCGCCTAACCGCCTGACGAATGCCCCACCCACGGCGAGAGCCCAACGACTAGCTTTGCCCCGCAGCCCCGCAGCCCCGCAGCCCCGCAGCCCCGCAGCCCCGCAGCCCCGCAGCCCCGCAGCCCCGCAGCCCCGCAGCCCCGCAGTGCGGCCGCCCCGGCGGCTTCGCAGTCGCACCAGTGCGGTAGCCCGCTGCCCCGCGCCCCCCGCAGTGCGGGTGCCTCGCCGTCCCGCAGTCCCGCACCGCGGCAGCCCCGCACCGCGGCTTGGGCGGATACGGTCTCCGACTGCCTCGTTCCCGGCAGTCAGCCCCCACCAAGCACCGCCCCACGACGCGACCCGAGGCACCCGACGTACCCCACCCCCGCGGCGAGCCCTCACCCCCGAGGCGCGTACATGATCAACCCAACCCCGATCAAGCACACCACGGCCCCCGCGATGTCCCACCAGTCCGGCCGGAACCCGTCCACCACCATCCCCCAAGCCAACGACCCCGCCACGAACACACCCCCATACGCCGCCAACACCCGCCCGAAGTGCACCTCGTCCTGAAGCGTCGCCGCAAACCCGTAAGCCCCCAGCGCCAGCACCCCACCCAACACCCACAACCACCCCCGCCCCTCCCGAACTCCCTGCCACACCAACCAAGCCCCACCAATCTCCGCCACCGCAGCCGCCCCAAACAACGCAATCGACTTGACCACGAACGTCCCTCCTCAATCACCAACCAGCACCCAAGTATCCGCCCCCTCCACCCCGCCCCGAGCCAATCACCACCATCCCCGCCCCGAGCCAATGACCATCCCCACCCACCTACCCGTCCCCAACTCGCGCCCACAGCAGGCCCCCACCACCCCCACGCGCCTGCGCCATCTCCATCCCACGACCGCAGCCCGCGCCCACCGTCCTAGCGCGTTTCCGCCGTCTCCAACTCACGCCCACCGCGCGCCTGCCATCCCCCGCGCGTCCCGCCGTTCCCAACCCGCCACCGCTGCACGCCCCTACCGCCCCGCCGCCCCCGCCAGCCTCCGCCATCTCCAGCCCGCGGCCGCAGTGCGGCCCCCACCACCCCCCGCGCCTGCGCCGTCCCAACCTGCGCCTGCCGTCCCGTACACCCCCGGCACCCGCACGCACCCGGCTCCTTCACGCGCCCGGCACCCGCACGCGCCTGCGCCGCCCACAATCCGCACCCACAGCACGCCCCCGCCATCCCCCGCGCTCCCAGCTCGCGACTGCTGCACGCGCCCACCGTCCTCACGCGCCTGCGTCGTCTCCAACCCGCGCCCGTGGCGCGCCCGCCATCCTCGAGCGCTTCCGCTGGCTCCAGCCCGCGACCGCCAGTACGACCCCACCAGCCCCGCGTGCCTGCGCCGTTCCCAAACTGCGCCTGCCGTCCCGCACGCGCCCGGCACCCTCACACGCCTGCGCCGTCCCAACCCGCCGCCCGCCCAGTGCCCACCCCACCCTGCCTCAGCACCCCCGCCAGGACTCGAACCTTCTAACAAGAGCTTCGAAGGCTCCAGCCCCGCCCCGCCGCCCACCCAACGACCGGCCTTCGCCGCCGGAGCGGCCAGCCGTTCAGCGGCCTGTGGCCGTGAAGTGCTGGATGTCCACCGGGCTCGTCCAGTCCCCGCCCCACGACCACCCGATCCCCCGGAAAGCCCGCACCACCTCATCCCCCCGGAACACCATCCCCGGCCGCCGCCACCCCCGGTCCACGTAGGACGACGCCAACTCCGGCAGCACCAAATCCCCCCGCACATACGGATTGCAGAACGGATTCACATCGATCGCCAACCCCGACGCATGCGCCGACCACGTCTTCAACCCCACCGCGGGCCTGCACACGAACGACGTCGTGTTGTTGCCGTCGCCGGTGGGGTGCAGGTCCAGTTCCGGTCGCGCCGTCACCCGCATCTCCTCGATCGGGAAGCGGATGGCGTGCAGGCGGGCGAAGACGTCCGTCACCCCCTTCGCCACCCGCGCGTGCACGATCATCTCGCCGGTGTGGTGGCGTCCGTCGAATCCCCAGAACGTCATCGTCAGGTAGCGCAGGTCTGCCGCCGCCACCGGGCATTCCGGCTGCCACGTGCTGCGTTCCAGCACCTCCGCAGGCACAGCCGAGATCGTCGACGCATACGTCGATCCCCGCGGCGGCGGCAAGGCGTCAACCGTCGGCAGTGAACGGTTCGCCAGCACCGGCGGCGTGGGCAGGACTTGGCCGAACCCGTCCGGTCGCAGCGGCAGCGGCCGCGAGCCCACCACCCACAACGGTTTCGGCTGCTCGGTAGTGGTCGTCGTCGTCACCGACGTCGTTGTCCGCGTCGTGGTGGTCGACGCGACCGGCGCGGAGGAGCGCATTGCCCGCTGCTCAGCCGGTGTCGTGCAGCCTGCCAGCGCGGTCAGCACGAGCGCGGCGGCGGCGAGGCGGTGGGGGCGCACGGGATCAGCATGCCGCAAGATCCACCCTTTCGAGCGACATGCCGTCGCTACCAACGGGCACGCGCGTTGACATAGCGTGTCCCGAAGGGCACGCAAAGTCGTCGATCCCGACAGGAGAGCAGCCATGGGCGGAAAGAGCCGCCGGATCCTCGGCGTCGCCGCCGCGCTCGCCGTCGTCGCCGCGATGTTCGCGCAGTTCGTCGCCGACGCGCGCGAGGACATCGTCGGCGGGAGCCGGGCGCCCATCGCCGAGCACCCCTACGTCGTCTACCTCGCCGACCAGACCGGCCACCAGTACTGCGGCGGCACGCTGGTCGCGCCGGACAAGGTCGTCACGGCTGCGCACTGCCTGGAGCCGTTCGCCGTCGCCGACATCCAGGTCGTCGGCGGCCGGGAGGACAAGCTCACCACCAGCGGCGAGGTGCGCACGGTCGCCGAGGCGTGGATGCACCCGGACTACCAGGACGTCACCGCGGGCGCCGACGTCGCCGTCCTCACCCTGTCCGCGCCGCTGCCCTACCGCCTGCTGCCCTTCGCGGGCGCCGACTCGACCGCCCTGTACGCCGCGGGCAGCACGGCGACGATCCTCGGCTGGGGCCGCACCTCATCCGGCGGCGAGTCCTCCCAGTACCTCCTCAAGGCCCAGGTCCCGATCTACGCCGACGACGACTGCGCCGCCGCCTACTCCGCCTTCGCCCCCGATTCGATGGTCTGCGCGGGCCTTCCCGAGGGCGGCGTCGACACCTGCCAGGGCGACTCCGGCGGCCCGCTGATCGTCGAGGACACCCTGGTCGGCATCGCCTCCTGGGGCGAGGGCTGCGCCGAGGCGGGCTACCCCGGCGTCTACACCCGCGTCTCCACCTACGCCGCCGACATCGCCGCCGCCATCGCCCCGGCCGACCAGGACCCGACCCCCGCGCCGTGATACACCAGCGGCGTGCTCCACACCGCCGCAGGCCCGTCCCTGACCGCCGTCGACCTCTACGACCTGCTCCGCCTCCGCGTGGACGTCTTCGTGGTCGAGCAGGAGTGCCCCTACCCGGAGCTCGACGGCCGCGACCTCCTCGCCACCACGACGCACATCTGGTGGCGTCCCGGCGCCGAGGTCCTCGGCTGCCTGCGCCTCCTCGATGAAGGCGACGTGGTCCGCGTGGGCCGGGTCTGCACCGCCGCAACCGCCCGCGGCACCGGCGTCGCCGCCAAGCTGATGACCGCGGCCCTGGACCGCATCGGCTCCCGCGAGAGCGTCCTCAACTCCCAGGTCCAAGCCCAACCGCTCTACGCCCGCTTCGGCTACGTCCCCGAAGGCGAGTCCTATTTGGAGGACGGCATCCCGCACATCACCATGCGCCGCTAGTCAGCGAGGGGCGTGCGCGGTGATGACGTCGACCGCGCGGTCGACGTCGGCGTCGGTGAGGTCGGCCCGGGCGGTCAGGCGCAGGCGCGAGATCTGGTCGGGGACCGACGGGGGCCGGAAGCAGCCGACCCAGACGCCCGCTGAGCGGCAGGCGTCCGCCCACTGCACCGCGGCGTCGGGGGAGGGCGCGCGCACCGAGACCACGGCGGCTTCGGGCTCGCTGGCGTGCAGGCCCGCGGCGCGCAGGCGGGTGGCCAGCTCGGTGGCGACCGCCCGGACGCGGGTGGGGCGGTCCGGCTCGTCCTTGAGGACGGTCAGCGCGGCCAGGGCGGCCGCGGCGCTGGCGGGGGCCAGGCCGGTGTCGAAGATGAAGCTGCGGGCGTTGTCGACCAGGTGGCGGATCACCCGGCGCGGGCCGAGCACCGCGCCGCCCTGGGCGCCGAGGGACTTGGACAGCGTGATCGTGGTGACGACGTCGGGCGCTCCCGCGAGACCGGCGGCGTGCACCGCGCCGCGGCCGCCGTCGCCGAGGACGCCGAGGCCGTGGGCGTCGTCGGCGATCAGGGCGGCGTTGTGGGCGCGGCAGGCGGCGACCAGTTCGGGCAGCGGGGCGAGGTCGCCGTCGACGGAGAACACGGTGTCGGTGACCACGACCGCGCGCTCGGTGCGGCGGGTGGCAAGCGCGCGCTCGGCCGCGGCGGGGTCCTTGTGCCCGACGACGGCGATCTCGGCGCGGGAGAGCCTGCAGCCGTCGATCAGCGAGGCGTGGATGGCCGAGTCGGTGACGATCGCGCAGTTGCGGCCGGACAGCGCCGTCACCGCGCCCAGGTTGGCGGCGAACCCGGAGGAGAACACCAGCGCGGCCTGCGTGCCGCAGAAGCGGGCCAGCTCGTACTCCAGCTCCGCGTGCAGCTCGGTGCTGCCGGTGACCAGCCGCGAGCCGGTCGACCCCGCGCCCCAGCGCAGCGCGGCCGCCGCGGCGGCGCCGGTGACCCGCTTGTCGCGCGCCAGGCCCAGGTAGTCGTTGCCCGCGAGGTCGAGCACGCCGCTGTCGGGCGTGCGCGGGCGCAGCTGCCTGCTCAGCCCGGCCTTGCGCCGGTCGTCGGCGTGCGCGTCGAGCCAGTCGAACACCGTGTCGCTCACGTCCGCGAGTGTCGCACCGCGGCGACGCCGGACCCGCGTCCGGGTCGCGCGTGTGCGGAACGATACGGTCGGTGCATGCGTGGCACGGTGAGTTTCGTGGGAGCCGGACCGGGCGCGGTCGACCTGCTGACCCTGCGCGGGGCCAAGCGGATCGCCGAAGCGGACCTCGTGCTGTACGCCTCCGGCACCACCGACCCGCTCTGGCTGCGCGAGCACACCCGCGCCGACGCCGAGTTGATCGATTGCGCCCGCCTCGGCCCGGACGAGATCGCCGAGCACTACCGCAGGCTGGCCAGCAGGCGCGGCACGGCGGTCCGCGTGGTCAACGGCGACCCGGCCCTGTCCCCGCGCCTGCGCGAGCAGTTGGACCTGTGCACCCGCCTGGGCTTGGACGTCGAGGTCGTCCCCGGCGTCTCCCCGATCTCCGCGGCCGCGGGGACGCCGCTGGTCGAAGCAGGCGCGGTCGACTCGCTGTCGATCACGGTGGTCGACACGGACTTCACCGAACTCCGCGCCTTGGCCGCCCCCGACCGCACCCTCGCCGTCCGCGCCCCGGCCGCCCGCACCGCCGACCTGGTCGAGGCCCTGCGCGCAGCAGGCGTCGCCGACACCACCCCAGCCATCGTCGCCGACAAGATCAGCAGGCCCGACGAGACCACCGTCCACACCACCGTCGGCGACCTCGTGGCCGAGGTCAAGAAGCACAACCTCTGGCGCACAACCCTGTTCCTCATCGGCGACACCCTCCGCCCCACCGGCAAACCCCGCCCCACCCCCGACGACCCCACCCCCCGCTGGACGGCCCGCTCCTGGCGCCGCCCCACCGACGAACCCCGCAAAACCTGGTCCGAACGCCGAGCCGAAGCCACCGCCCACACCCCCCTCGACGCGGCTCCCAGGCGCAGCGCGGCACACGCCGCCACAACCGACTCAGCCACCACCCACTCAGCCACCACCCACTCCGTTGCTACCCCCCACCCCGCAGCGACCCCGCACATCCCCGATCCGGTCACCACCTCCACCAAGCGCCGCACCTACGCCACCGCAACCGCCTACACAAAATCCACCTCCCGCACCACGGCAAACCTGCACACCCCCAGCGCCGCAACTGCCCCCAGCGCGCCAAACCTGCCTGCGCCCAGCGCGGCGGGTTCCACCGCCTACAGCGAGACCAGCCTGCCCGCCCCCAGCGCGACAAACTCGCCCGCCTCCAGCGCGGCGAACTCGCCCGCCCGCAGCATGACAATCTCGCCTACCTCCAGTGCAGCGAACTCGCCTGCGTCCAGTGCGGCGAACTCGGTCGCTCGCAGCGCAGCAGACCGGACCGCGCGCGGCGCAGCAACCGCCCACACCCCCACGGGCGCTCCCACCACAGACACCCTCGCCCAGCCAAGCCTCCACCCCTCGCCAGCCTCCACCGCGGTGCCGGCGCCCACCTTCACATCCGCCACCCACACTCCCGAGTCCGACCTCTCCACCCCACCCCAGCGCCCCACCAAACCCACCCGCACCCAGCCCAAGCGCTCAACTCGCACAACCGCCAAGCGCACCACCAAGAAGCCCTGAGCCCCCTTCAGATGATCAGACCATCTCGTCCCCACTTTCAGATGACGAGACCATCTGAAACGCTCATCCAGATGATCTGACCATCTGAGCCCACCGGCCGACCTAACAGCGACCAGCCGCCAGCGACCAGCAGGCCCCGACCAGCAGGTTCCGGGTAGCAGGCGCCGACGAGCAGCCCGGCGACCAGCCGCCAGCGACCAGGAGGCCCGAGCAGCAGGCCCCGACCAGCCGCCAGCGACCAGCCGCCAGCGACCACCCGCTGGCAACGAATCGCGGCGGCGATGGAGTCGCGTCGGCCCGGTCCTGAGCGGTTTCGTTGTTGTGGCGAGTCGCCTTCTTGCCGACCAGACAAGACGGGCAGCACGGAATCAGGAGCCCGCGAACATCAGATCGGTACGTTCAGATGATCAGATCATCTGAGGATGCAATCGAGATGATGTGAACATCTGAACCGCGCGTTGATGTGGCCAGATCATCTGAAACGAAATTCGAGATGGTCGGAACATCTGAGTCATCAGGTCGGATGGGGTGGCGGTCGGTTCAGGCGGAGTGGCCAGTCGGACGGGCGGAGTGGTTGGTGGGTTGGGCAAGGGGGAGCGAGGGTGGGGTGGGTGATGCCGCGGTCATCGTGGTGGTCTCCCAACTAGACCACTTGGCAACATGGGCGCCCACCCTCACGAGCGCGAGCTACGACGTCGGCGGCTGGCAGCTCGCCGCCGCACCCATCGCCGCTGGGCCGGACGGGGGAACCGCCCTGCATCCGGCACAATCGGCATTCCTGGTGCAGGGCGCCAGATCTGCCGCCGATGACGTCGGATGAACCAACGCCTTGCGCCATCGGCAGGCATTTGTTCGATCTTCGGGCAAGGACGCGCGTTCTGTGTGGCGGCCCCGCGCGGGAGCGCTCTCGATTAGTGAGGTTTGCCCGCGGTACTGGTCCACCTCGGGGCGTGGCCCCATAAGATCGCCCGAGGCGTCCGTGACGAGCGGAGAACTAGTGAACACTGTGCGAAACGTCCGGCTGTCGCGCCGGGCCGCCCTGTTGGGTGGGCTCGGGGTGGGGGCGGGGCTGATCAGCGGGTGCCAGAGCCAGGGCCCGGACGTCGACCCGCGCAACGAGCTGGCCCTGACCAAGCCGCCGACGTCCACGGCCCAGCCGGTGACCACCGACCGCAAGCTCGCCGCGGGCCGGTACCGCGAGGTCGACCTGGTGCTGATCCGGCCCGAGGGCGTCCCGCCCGGCCCGATCCCGGTCTGCGTCGCGCTGCACGACAAGGTCGGCGGGGCCCGCTCCTTCCTCGACCTCGGCGTCCCCGACCTGCTGACCGAGCTGGTGCGCTACAACACCGTGCCGTTCGCGATCGCCGCGGTCGACGGCGGCAACTGGGTCGGCAACAAGGACGACGAGCCCATGCGGATGCTGGAGGAGGACCTGCCCGGCTGGCTGAGCTACCACGACCTGGCCACCACCCCGTTCGCCGCGGTCGGCGTCGGCGAGGGCGCGATGGGCGCGCTCAACCACGCGCGCAAGAGCACCGGCATCGAGGTCGTCGCCGCGATCAGCCCGACGCTGTACGAGGACTGGTCCTACGCCCAGCAGACCAACGACTACGAGAACCGCGCCCAGTGGGAGGCCAAGGAGCCGCTGCGGCACACCCGGGAGTTCAACAACGTCGCCGTCGGCGTCTGGTGCGGCACCGAGGACCAGGCGTTCCTGCAGACCGCCAAGGACTTCGCCAGCCAGGTCGGCGCCAAGGGCCACTGGGCGGCGGGCGGGCACGACGCCGCGTACTGGAAGAAGGTCCTGCCCGAGGCGCTGAAGTTCGTCGGCGGGCACCTGTAGCCATGACCGAGGTGCGCCTGGGCATCGTCCCGCTGCGCCCGCTGACCATCCCCGACCTGCTGCGGGGCTCGGTCGACGCGCTGCGCCGCAACCCCGGCGCACTGCTCGGCGCCGGCCTGGTCGTCGCGGTCGCCTCCGAGGTCGCCGCCTGGGTCGCGGTGACCGCGGCCGACCCCGGCCCGCTGGCGGAGAACCTGATCCGCGTCGCCACCGGCGGCCTGATCGGCATCCTGCTGGCCGCCGTGGTCAACACCGTCGTCCCGCGCGCGGTCTTCGGCCACACCACGACCGCCGCAGGCGCCCTGCGCGCAGGCTCTCCCGCGCTGCCCGGCCTCCTCGGCGTGACCGTGCTGACCGGGCTGGTCGTCGGCGGGCTCGGCGCGCTCGGCCTGCTCGCCACCCGGCTCGGCCCGCTGGGCATGCTGCTGAGCCTGCCGGTGCTGCTGGCCGTGCTCTACACCAGCGTCGCGCTGATGCTCGCCCCCTCGGCCGCCGTCGTCGAGCGGCTGAACCCGGTGGCCGCGATGCGCCGCTCGCTGACCCTGGTGCACGAGGGCACGGGCGGCTGGTGGCGGGTGTTCGTGGTGGCGCTGATCGCCGGTGTCGTCGGGGTCGTGCTGCGCGCGCCGACGCTGGCGGTGTTCGCCGCGATCAGCGACGGCTCCGCGCTGGCCGAGGCGCTGGCGGCGATCGTCGTGGCCACCGCCGTCTCGCCGTGGACGATGGTCCTGCACGCCCTGCTCTACATCGACGCCCGCTCCGGCCTGGAGGGCATCGACGGCCTGTGGCGGGCGGCGGGCTGACGCGGAGCGGCCCCCGACCCGGTGGGGTCGGGGGCCGCAGCCGGGACTAGCTGGCGCGGTCCGGCCGGTGGGTCACCCGCAGGGTGTTGATCACCGGGACGGACTTGCCGCGCAGCGCGGCCAGCTCGACGGTGATCGATCCGCCCTCGGGCACGGTCACCCAGAACTCGTGGGTGTCCGCGGTCAGGGTGCCGACGCCGGCCGCGATGTCGTAGCGCGGCAGCACCTTGGTCCCGTTGACCGACACGTCGAACACGCGGCGGTCGGGGCCGAAGCCCGCCCGCAGCTCGGCGAAGCCCAGCTCGACCTGGTAGGTGCCCGCGGGCAGGTTGTCGAACCGGTAGCCGCCCGCGCTCTCCCGCTGGGTCTGGAACAGCGCGTCGTCATCGGTGCCCGCGATCGCCTTGGTGCTGCGCACCACCGGGCCCGCGCTGAGGTAGCCGAAGCCGCCGGGCGTCCACGCCTGGTCGCCCACCCAGACGTCGGCGTTGCGGTCGGTCAGCCCGCCGCCGCCCACGTCCAGACCCGTGCGGTAGGCCGGGACCACGAGCTTGACCGGGATGGTCAGCGTCGGGGTGCGGCCCGCGTTGGTCGTCAGCGTCACGGCGCTCTCGTGCACGCCCGGGGTCAGGCCGACCGGGTCCACCCGCACGGTGATCGCCTGGGTGGCCCCCGGCTTCACCGCCGACGCCCCCGGCACCGCCCACAGCCAGGACGCGCCGCTGGTCAGCCGGTAGTCCAGCGTGAGGTCGCTGGTGCTGGCCAGGGACACGGTGCCGCTGCGCAGCTGGCCCGCCTCGCCGAGGAAGGTCAGCGGGCCGCCGGTCAGCCGCGCGGCCGGGGTGCGCAGGGCGAAGTTGGCCGACTCGTCGCCGTCGACGGCCACGGTCTCCGCGGCGGCGACGTAGTGCTGGGCCGACACCTCGATGCGGTAGTCGCCCGCCAGCAGGCGCAGCGCGTACCGGCCGTCCTCGCCCGTGGTCGTGGTGGCCACGGTGGACGTCCCGTTGAGCACCTTGACCGTCGCGCCCGCGATCGCGCCGCGGTCGTTGGCGTCGGTGATCTCGCCGGTGACCTTGCCGGACACGGGCGGCACGAACCGGATCGTGGTGTCGTTGGACAGCGACGACGTGTTGAGCGAGTACTGGAGCGCCACCGTGCCGGTCGCGTTCTCGATGCCGACCGTCGCCGAGTTGCCGGTCTCGCGCGGGTTGTCCGCGTCGAGGTTGCGGTAGCTCATGGCGATCTCGCCGTTCTCCGACAGCGTCAGCGAGATGTCCAGCCGCGTCGTCGTCTGCTGGTACAGCGTGGCGTTGCGCCATTCCACGGTGAACGCGCGGTTCGGCGCGGTGCCAGCGGCCTTGGTGAGCACCTGGCTCTGGCCGTCGAGGAGCAGGTCGTCCCAGAACGGGTAGATCGCCGCGTTCGGCGCGCCCGACGCCGGGATGGCGACGTTGCTGTAGGCGGTGCTGCGGGACTGGAAGTTCACGTGCCCGTTGCTGCTCACGTGCGCCTGGCGGTAGTTGCTGCCGTAGTAGAAGAAGTCGAACGGCAGGTCGACGCTGGCCGCCGCGTCGTCGCCGGTCAGCGCCAGCGGCGTGTCGCCCTCCACGTAGGACGACGGGGCCAGCACGCAGTGGTGGCCGAAGGAGTCCCCGCGCGCGGGCAGCTCGAAGTCCAGCGCCTCGGCGCCGTCCACGACCAGCTCCACCTGCCGCGGGTCGTTGCAGCCGCCCGCGGTGGCCCGGACCTGGTAGGTGCCGTGCGGGACGCCCGCGATCGAGTACGCGCCCTCGGCGTTGGTGGTCACCGGGGCCAGCGGCGTGCCCAGGATCTGCACGGTCGCGTTCGCCACGGCCGCGCCGCCAGCGCTGCGGACCACGCCGGAGACGGCGGCGCGGGGGACCGGGGCCAGCGCGAGGTTGACGGTGACCGTCTGCGCCTCGGTGACCGTGGCCGTCCCGGTGGCCTGCGCGTAGCCGAACGCGGTCGCGGCGACCGAGTAGTCGCCGACCGGCAGCGTCGAGGTGTAGGCGCCGTCGGGGCCGGTCGACAGGGTGCGGTTGCTCGGGCCGGTCAGGGTGACGCTCGCGCCCGCGACCGGGTCGCCGGTGGCCGAGTCGGTCACCGCGCCGGTCAGCGTGCCGACCGGGCCCCGCGGGGAGCGGTCGACCGCGGCGTGCGCGTCGAGCTTGCCCTCGCCGAAGACGTTGTTGTCGTCGGCGGTGCCGCCGCAGGTCAGGTCGTTGACGTCGACGGCGGTGTCGTCGAGCAGCTCGGCGGTGCGGGTGATGTCGCCGACCAGCGTCGGGGCCGCCGACCACATCAGCGCGACGGTGGCCGAGGTGTGCGGTGCGGCCATCGAGGTGCCGCTCGCGGTGCCGTAGTCGTTGTCCGGCAGCGAGCTGCGCACGTCCACGCCGGGCGCGGCCAGGTGCGGCCGGATCTCGCCGTTCTCCCCGGGGCCCCGGCTGGAGAAGGAGGCGATGTCGCCGTCGATGTCGAACGCGCCGGAGGCGTAGGACTCCAGGTTGTCCCCCGGCGAGCCCGCGGTGTTGCAGCCCGGCCCGGAGTTGCCGTTGGAGAACGACGGGAAGATGCCCGCCGCCCGCCACGCCTGCACCGTGGCCTTGTACCACGGGTCGATCGCCGCGCCGTTGGACGAGCCCCACGAGTTGTTGACGATGTGCGGGCGCAGGTCCGGCCGCGGGTTCTGGCCCGCGAGGTCGGTCGGGGCCAGCACCCACTGGCCGGAGGCCAGCAGCGCCGACTCCGAGCAGCCGCTGGACTCGCAGCCCTTGGCCGCGATCCACCGGGCCCCGGGCGCCACGCCGATCTGGTTGGCGCCCTCGCCGCCGACCATCGTGCCCATCGTGTGGGTGCCGTGGCCGTTGTTGTCGCACGGCGCGTCGGTCGGGCAGACCCCGCTCGGGTCGAACCAGTTGTACTGGTGGTCGAAGTCCCCGCCGTTGTTGCCCCGGTACTTGCCGACCAGGGCGGGGTGGTCGAACTGCACGCCGGAGTCGATGTTGGCGACCACGATGCCCTCGCCCCGGGTGCCGAAGTCGGCCCAGGCGTCGTCGGCGTTGATCGCGGCCACGCCCCACTCCACGGCGTTGACCCGCGCCTGCACCTCGCCGGGGGTCAGCTCCGGCAGCTTGTAGGTGCGCGGGGCCAGGATCTCCTTGACCTCGGTGCGCTTGGCCAGCGACTCGGCCAGCGCCTGCGAGCCGCCCTTGACGTGCAGGGCGTTGGCGATGAAGTAGGAGTCGTAGTCGACCTTGCCTGCGTCGAGGTCGGCGCGCACCGCCGCCTGGCTCCGGTCGGCGGTGCCGCGCAGGGCGTCGAGCACGGCCTGCCCGCGCGCGGTCCAGTCGGTGATCTTGCTGGCGGGGGCCAGGTCGGCCTGCTCGCCGAAGAGCACCCAGAAGTCCGTGCTGTCCTTGGCGTCGAGCGCCTGCAGCAGCTGCGGCTCGATCTTGTCGTCGGTCGGGGCGGCGAGCGCCGGTGTCGTCAGCAGCGCGGACGCGGTGAGCGCGGTGGTGACCGCGGCCAGCCATGCCCGCCCGCGGACGCGGTGGGGTCGTGGAGACAAAGCGGGTAGCTCCCATCCCGCGCGCTGCAGGGGGTAGCGCGCGTCTACCTCCGGTAGCCGTGCGATGACTGCCGGTTCCCTCGACGCTGCCGGATATCGCGGGTGCGGTGAAGGCGCGATCACGGGCGGTATCGGGTCGATTCGCGGTCGCGCGGCCCTGATCTTTGTAACGGAATGCCGGCCCGAGCGACGGTTGTTGTGAGGGACTCACGTTCAGTCGGCACTGGGGGTGGCGAGGTGGCAGTTCTCCGATCGCTCGACGGCTCCGAGTTACCCCTGGTGGTCTGCGTCGGCACGACCGCGGACCAGCTCGCCGCGATCGCCGCGGCGGGCGGCGGCGGGGTCGCCCTGCTCTACGTCCCGGACACCCGCGCCCTGCGCTCGGCCATCGAGGGCCGCGTGCACCGGGTCGTGGAGTGCGGGAAGCTGCGGCTGGACGCGGCCCTGCGCGAGGCGACCTGGGCGGGCACGCCGCTGCCGCTGTCGGCGCGCGACTTCGACCTGCTGGTCGCCCTGGCCGGCGAGCCCGGGCGGGTCTGGTCCTTCGCCGACCTCACCCAGCACGTCTGGGGCCGCACGTACGTCGGCGACAGCCAGGCGGTCGTCTCGGCGATCAAGCGGCTGCGCCGGTCGCTGCGCACGACCGCGCCGGGGGTCCACGTGGAGTCGGTGCGCGGCGTCGGCTACCGGCTGGCGGTGCCTGCTCCGTCACACTGACCCGTGCCGCGCTGCTCCCGGGCGCTGCCCACCGGCATGCTTACCGGCATGGCGGAACAGCACTACCTGGTCGGGCTCGACCTCGCGGGCAGGCGCGTGGTCGTGGTCGGCGGCGGGACCGTGGCCCAGCGCAGGCTCCCCAAGCTCATCGCGGCGGGCGCGCGGGTGGAGGTCATCTCCCCGTCGGTGACCCCGGCGGTGCAGGCCCTCGCGGACGCGGGGGAGATCACCTGGGTGCCCCGGCGCTACGCCCCGGGCGACCTCGACGCGGCCTGGTACGTGCTGACCTGCACCTCCGACCCCGAGGTCAACGCGGCGGTCTCGGCGGCGGCCGAGAAGGCGCGCATCTTCTGCGTGCGGGCGGACGCCGGGTCGGAGGGCTCGGCGGTGACGCCCGCGACCGGCTCGTACGAGGGGTTGCTGGTCGGGGTGCTCGCAGGCGGGGAGCACGCGCGGTCGGCCGCGGTGCGCGACGGCCTGCTGGCGGCCCTGCGGACGGGCGCCATCGACGACGGCGCGGCCGCGCAGCCCGCCGGGGTGGCGCTCGTCGGCGGCGGCCCTGGCGACCCGGAGCTGATCACCGTGCGCGGGCGCAGGCTGCTGGCCAAGGCCGACGTGGTCGTGGCCGACCGCCTCGGCCCCCGCGACCTGCTCGACGAACTTCCCCCGCACGTCGAGGTCATCGACGCCGCCAAGATCCCGTACGGCCGGGCGGCCACCCAGCAGGCGATCAACGACGCCCTGATCGCGCACGCGCGGGCGGGCAAGTTCGTGGTGCGGCTCAAGGGCGGGGACAACTACGTCTTCGGCCGCGGGTTCGAGGAACTGCTCGCGCTGGCCGAGGCAGGCGTGCCGGTCACGGTCGTCCCCGGCGTCACCTCAGCCTTCGCCGTCCCCGCCCTGGCCGGCGTCCCGGTCACCCACCGCGGCGTCGCCCACGAAGTCGTAGTCGTCTCCGGCCACGTCTCCCCCGACGACCCCACCTCCCTCACCGACTGGCCCGCCCTGGGCCGCCTGCGCGGCACCATCGTGCTGATGATGGGCGTGGAGAAGCTCCCCCTCTTCGCCATCTCCCTCATCCGCAACGGCCGAGCCCCCGACACCCCGGTCGCCGTGATCCAGGAGGGCACCATGCGCACGGAGCGCGTCCTTCGGTCTACTTTGGACAAGGTGGCGGAAGATGTGGTGGCAGCGGGAATCCGGCCACCCGCGGTGACCGTGATCGGCCCGGTGGCCGCGCTGGCCGAGCACCTGGCAGGCCCCACCGAGTAGACCGGATCACTTCCTGCCGCAGCCCTCAGGCGACCCGGCCCCAGCCACAAGCGCACCGCGGTCGACCCGCTCCTGCCGCAGGTAGTCGTTGCCGCGCCGCGGGCGTGCGGCGCCGCTCACGCCCGCGGTCGACCCGCTCCTGCCGCAGATAGTCGTTGCCGCGCCGCCAGCGTGCGGCACCGCTCACGCCCGCGGCCGACCCGCCCCTGCCGCAGGCAGTCGTTGCCGCGCCGCCAGCGTGCTCGCGCCGCCGCCCGCTGCCGCTCGGCCGCCCTAGCTCCGGTGCCCTCGATGCTGGGCCGCAGGCCGTCCACCTGCTGGCCCACTCGGCGGGCTGGTTCGCGGTGCCGCTGCGGCGCGGCCGACCCACCTCGAGACGCCGCCGATGTCCGAGCGGGGAGGGGCAACATCCCGGTGCCGCGCGGGATCCGAGTATCGCGTGCCGTGCGGGAGGGGTGTGGCTCAGCGGGGGCGTAGGTGGGAGCTGGGGTTGTGGCGGTGGGGGTTGCGGAAGGGGCCTGCCGCGGTGCGGCGGCGTGGGTGGGAGTCGGTGTTGTGGCGGTGGGGGCTGGAAATGTGGAAGGGGCCTGCCGCGGTGCGGCGGCGTGGGTGGGAGTCGGTGTTGTGGCGGTGGGGGGCTGGGTATGCGGAAGGGGCCTGCCGCGGTGCGGCAGGCCCCTTCGTCGCGGGTGGGTCAGTAGCGCTTGGTCTTCGACCGGCGGTCGCCCTCGCGCCAGCCGCGGGGGGTGCGGCGGGCGGGGTGCTGGGGGTCGGCCGGGCGGTCGTGGCGGGACTGGCTGTGGCGGGGCTTGCGGGGCCGGTCGTCGTGGCGGTTGTCGTCGCCGCGGGTGGGCTTGCCGTGGAAGCCGCCGGTGTCGTGGCGGGGGCGGTCGTCCCCGTCGAAGCGGCGGGGGCGGTCGCTGGCGCCGCGGTCGTCGAACCGACGCGGACGACCCGACGGACCGCTGTCCCCGAACCGCCGCGGCCGCTCATCCCGGTCGAACCGGCGCGGCCGGTCGTCACCGAAACGGCGGTCACCGTCGAACCGCGGGCGGCCGCCGTCGAAGCGGGGCTTGTCGCCGTCGAACCGCGGCTTGTCGCCGTTGTCGAACCGGCGGGGCCGGTCGCCGTCACCGGATCGGTTGTCCCGGTCGAAGCGCGGCTTGTCGCCGTTGTCCGAGCGGCGGGGGTGGTCGCCGCCGCCGGACCGGTCGTCGCGGTCGAAGCGGCGGGGCCGGTCGCCGTCGGTGGAGCGGTCGTCGCGGTCGAAGCGGGGCTTGTCGCCGTTGTCGAAGCGGCGGGGGCGGTCGCTCGGGCCGCGGTCGAAGCGCGGGCGGTCGCTGTTGTCGGGGCGGTCGCCGGTGCTGGGGTCGAAGCGGTTGTCGCGGCGGGGGCGGTCGTCGCCGGAGAACCAGTTCGGGCGGTCGCGGCGGTCGCGGTCGAAGCGGCGGGGGCCGGAGGTGTCGCCGTCGCTGCGGCGGTGGCCGGTGCCCTCACCGCCGAAGCGGCCTCCCTCACCGCCGAAGCGGTTGCCTTCACCACCGAAGCGGTTGCCTTCACCGCCGAAGCGGCCTCCCTCACCGCTGAAGCGGCCGCCGTCGCGGTCGAAGCGGCGGGGGCGGCCGCCGTCGCGGTCGAAGCGGCGGGGGCGGTCGCCGTCGGGGCGGCGGCGGGGGCGGTCGTCGAAGCGGGGGCGGTCGCCGCGGCGCGGGGTGGCCGGGGCGATGTCGGGGCCCAGGGGTTCGCCGGACGGGGTGCGGGCGCCGGTGATGCGGATCAGCTCCGCGTCGCCGGGGCGGACCTTCGCCGTGCTCGGGGAGACGCCCGCGCGGTCGGTCAGCCGCAGCACCGTGCGGCGCTGGTCGTGGGTGACCACCGTGACGACGGTGCCCGACTCGCCCGCGCGCGCCGTGCGGCCCGCGCGGTGCAGGTAGTCCTTGGAGTCCGCGGGCGGGTCGACGTGGACGACCAGGTCCACGCCGTCGACGTGGATGCCGCGCGCGGCGACGTCCGTGGCCACCAGGACCGGCAGGGCGCCGTCGCGGAAGCGGCTCAGCACGCGGTTGCGGGCGCCCTGGGTCTTGCCGCCGTGCAGCGCACCGGCGGACACCCCGACCGAGCGCAGCTTGTCGGCCAGCCGGTCGACGTGGTGCTTGGTGCGGACGAACATGATCGTGCGGCCCTCGCGCGCGGCCATCTCGGCCACCACGTCGGGCTTGTCCTGCTTGGACACGAACAGCAGGTGGTGCTCCATCGCGGCCACGTCGCTGTCGTCGGAGACGACCGAGTGGGTCACCGGGTCGGTCAGGTACGACTTGACCAGCGTGTCGACGTCGCCGTCGAGGGTCGCGGAGAACAGCAGCACCTGCGCCGAGCGGTCGACCAGGTCCAGGATCTCCCGGACCTGGGGCAGGAAGCCCATGTCGGCCATCTGGTCGGCCTCGTCGATCGCCACGTGCGCGATGTCGCCGAGCTCGCAGGTGCCCTGCCGGATGTGGTCGGAGAGCCTGCCGGGGGTGGCGACCAGCAGGTCGACCCCGCGGCGCAGGGCCTCGACCTGCTTGACGAAGGACATCCCGCCCACGGCGGAGCGGCACCACAGGCCCAGCGGCCGGGCCAGCGGGGTCAGCGCGTCGACCACCTGCAGGGCCAGCTCGCGGGTCGGCACCAGCACCAGCGCCCGGGGCCGCTTGGCCCGTGCGGGCGCGCCCTCGGCGAGTCGGGTCAGCAGCGGCAGGCCGAACGCGAGGGTCTTGCCGGAGCCGGTGCGGGCCCGGCCCAGCACGTCGCGCCCGGCGAGGGCGTCGGGGATGGTGGCGGTCTGCACGGGGAACGGGGTGTTGATGCCCGCGTCGGCCAGGGCGGCCACCAGTTCGGTGGGCAGGCCAAGGGACGCGAAGGTCTGATCGGGGTTGAGCACGGGGTCCTCTCGGGACGTGTGGCACGTCGCGTCAGGACTCCTTGGCTTTCGCCGGAGAACACGGACGGGCCCGGCGCGGTCGTCGCGCCAATGGTCACTGTCGTCGGGCCGCGATCCGCGGCAGGGGTTTCGCTGCGCGGCCGGTGTGGCCGGGCAGGGAGCGGCGCCCGCCGCTCGTGGTCCTCGGTCAAGCCTACCCGACCAGGTCGGACGCGCTCGCCGCGGGCGCCGCAGGACTCTACCCGATCCCGGCCGCGGCCAACAGCCGCTCGACCACGATCTGCGGGTCGACCAGCGCATCCGGCACGCCGCGCGAGCGGAACCAGGCTGCGACCGAACTCACATCCCGGGTCAGGTAGGTGACCCCGGCCGGGTTGGCCACGACGTCGACGACCTGCGGCAGGTCGATCAGCACGATGTGGCCCTCGTGCACCAGGAGGTTGTACGGCGACAGGTCGCCGTGCGTCAGGCCCTGGGCGGCCATCAGCTCCAGCGCCGCGACGAGCTGCTCCCACAGCTCGGCGGCGGCGTCGGGCTCCGGCCGCAGCTGGGCCAGCCGCGGCGCGGCCTGCCCCTCGGCGTCGCCGAGGAACTCCAGCAGCAGCTCGGTCCCGTCGCGCTGGACCGGGTACGGCACCGGGGCGCCGACCGACCACAGCCGCGACAGCGCGGCGAACTCCGCCACGGCCCACTGCTCGGCGATCAGGTTGCGCCCGAAGGAGCTGCGGTTGGCCATCGCCCGCATCTCGCGGGAGCGGCGCATCCGCCTGCCTTCGAGGTACCCGGCGTCGCGGTGGAACATCCGGTGCTCGCTGCTGCGGTAGCGCTTGGCCGCCAGCAGGCAGGACGGGCCGTCGGGCGCGGCCCGTTCGAGCAGGAAGACGTCGGCCTCCTTGCCGGTCTTGAGCACGCCGAGGTCGGTGTCGGCGGCCCCGCCGTCGGTGACCAGCCAGGACGGCCGCGGGTGCGGGCCCTGCTCGGCGTCCAGCCAGGTCGACCAGCGGTCCGCGCCGTCGGGCAGCTGCGGTCCGGCGTCCTCGCGGACGCGGGCCAGCCGGGCCTTCTCGGCCTCGGTCAGCCTGCCGGTGCGGGTGGGCTGGATCTCGTCGTCGAACCGCCGCTTGCGCATGCGCTGCGGGCGGGGGGTTGGGTAGTCATCCGCTGCCTCGTAGGCAGCGGCGAAGTCGTGCTCTCGCACTGGTGGGTTCTCCAAAGCGTGGTTTGGGAAGCCCCACCGCGAAGGATGCTCAGCGAGGTGGGGCTGGTGGACGGGTCGGCGCCTCGACCACCCGGGCGGCATTACCCATGACGGCACCTCCTCTGCTCCACCCAGCGGCTCCCACCGGGTTCGTGCGGCAGTCTGCCCGGGCCGGGAAGACCCGGGCAACCGAATTACTCCACCACCAGCTCCAGCGCCCCGCGCCCGGCCGGGACCAGCCGCAGCCCGGCCGCCTTGGCGATGGAGACCACCCCGCGCACCGTCGACGGCTCGCGCGGCGCGCACGCCAGGGCGGCGGCCAGCCTGCCCTTGTGCGCCTTGTTGAAGTGGCTGACGGCCAACCCGTCAGCCGTGACGACCTTCACCGCGATCGCGTGCGGCACCGCGGCGAGCGCGGCGTACGGCCCCGAGCGCAGGTCGATGACCAGCTCGTCGGCGCTCGACAGCGTCTTCTCCAGGTCCGCCCGCCACACCCCGCGCAGCCCGCCGACCCCGGGCAGCACCGTGCCGCCGGAGAGCCGGTAGGCCGGGATGGGGTCGTCGGCGCGCACGACGCCGAACAGCGCCGAGGCCACCGCCAGCCGACGGCCTGCCCGGGCGCGCTGGCCGCGCGTGAAGGACCCGTAGTCCAGCGCGTCGTAGAGCACGCCGGTGTAGCGCCGGATCGCGGGCATGGTCGGGGCCGAGCGCAACCGGGCGTTGCGCTCGACCTCGTCGGCCTGGCGCTCGGAGAGCCCGAGCGCGCCCATCGCCACCGCCGGGTCCAGCCCGGCCAGGGCGGTCACCAGGCGGTCGCGGACCGGGTTCAGCTCGGGGAAGGACAGGGCGGCCAGGTCCAGGGGCGCGCCGGAGCCGCCGTCGGCCTTGGTCTCCGACGGGGGGAGCAGCACGAGCACCCGGACAGGGTAAATCAGCTGTCGTGGGTGGCCACGCAGAACTCGTTGCCCTCCGGGTCGGCCAGCACCGTCCACGTCAGACCGGGCACGGTGTGCTCGCCCAGCTCGGTCGCGCCCAGGGCGACCAGCCGTTCGACCTCGGCCCTGCGGTCGTCGGCGTGGAAGTCCAGGTGGACCCGGTTCTTGCCCGGCTTCGGCTCGGCGACGCGCTGCAGGCCCAGGTAGGCGGCCTCGCCCTCCGCGGCCCCGCGCGGCTTGAGGAAGACGAACTCGCCCTCGTGGTCCATGCCGATCTCGTAGCCGAGCGCCTCGGTCCAGAACTCGGCCAGCTTGCGCGGGTCGGCGCAGTCGATCGTCACGCCGCCAATCTCCATGCTCATGCGCTCGACCGTAGCCAACCGGGCCGACACTATGGAGCCGTGCGCACCTTGGATTGGGCCGGTGACCGGATCGTGGCGCTCGACCAGACCCGGCTCCCGCACGACGTCGTCCACCTCGACCTGCGGACCGTCGACGAGCTGGTCGACGCCATCCGCGTCCTGGCGGTGCGCGGCGCCCCCGCCCTCGGCGTGGCGGGCGCCCTCGGCGTGGCGCTGGCCGCGGTCACCGCCGACGACGTGCCCGCCGCCGCGGCCCGCCTGCGGGCGGCCCGGCCGACGGCGGTCAACCTCGCCTGGGGCGTCGACCAGGTGATGCGGCACGTCGACGCCGGCCCGCAGGCCGTGCTCGCCGCCGCGCTCAAGATCCGCGACGACGACATCGCCGCCGCCCGCGCGCTGGGGGCCAGGGGCGCGGACTGGCTGCTCAGCCGCCTGCCCGGCCCGCTCAACATCCACACCCACTGCAACGCGGGCGCGCTGGCCTGCGTCGAGTGGGGGACCGCCCTCGGGGTGGTCCGGGCGCTGCGCGAGCGCGGCGCGCTGGGGCACGTCTACGCCGACGAGACCCGGCCGCTGCTGCAGGGCGCGCGGCTGACGGTCTGGGAGCTGGCCGAGATGGGCGCCGAGCACACCCTGGTCGCCGACTCCGCCGGGCCGTCGGTGATCGCCAACGGCCTGGTGCACGCCGTGGTCGTCGGGGCCGACCGGATCGCGGCCAACGGCGACGTGGTGAACAAGGTGGGCACGTACCCGCTGGCCCTGGCCGCGCACCGGGCGGGCGTGCCGTTCGTCGTCGCCGCCCCGGAATCCACTGTGGACATGGCCACGGCCACCGGGGCGGACGTGCCGATCGAGGTCCGCGCCGACGCCGAGGTGACCGCCTTCGCGGGGGTCGCCGTCGCGCCCGCGGGCACCCGGGCGCTGAACTACGCCTTCGACGTGACCCCGCGCGACCTGGTCAGCGCGATCATCACCGAGGAGCGCGTGCTCTAACCCGAATGCGCACCCGGTGGCGGCCTCACTACGCTGCCAGGCACAACGCGATTCGCCGAGGAGCCATTGCCGTGATCACCAGGATGTCGTCGCTGTTCCTGCGCACCCTGCGCGAGGACCCGGCGGACGCCGAGGTGCCCAGCCACAAGCTGCTGGTCCGCGCCGGGTACGTCCGCAGGGTCGCCCCGGGCGGCTACTCCTGGCTGCCGCTGGGCATGCGCGTGCTGCGCAAGGTCGAGGCCATCGTCCGCGAGGAGATGGACGCGATGGGCGCCCAGGAGATCCAGTTCCCGGCGCTGCTGCCCCGCGAGCCCTACGAGGCGACCAACCGCTGGACCGAGTACGGCCCGAACCTCTTCCGGCTCAAGGACCGCAAGGGCGCGGACTACCTGCTCGGCCCGACGCACGAGGAGCTGTTCACCCTCACGGTGAAGGGCGAGTACACCTCGTACAAGGACTTCCCGGTCACGCTCTACCAGATCCAGACGAAGTACCGCGACGAGGCGCGCCCCCGCGCGGGCATCCTGCGCGGCCGCGAGTTCCTGATGAAGGACTCCTACTCCTTCGACCTCGACGACGAGGGCCTGGCGGCCAGCTACCAGGCCCACCGCGCCGCCTACATCAAGATCTTCGACCGGCTCGGCCTCGACTACGTGATCGTCAAGGCCACCTCGGGGGCGATGGGCGGCTCGGCGTCGGAGGAGTTCCTGGCCGAGGCGCCGACCGGCGAGGACACCTTCGTCCGCAGCACCGCGTCGGACTACGCGGCCAACGTCGAGGCCGTGGTCACCCCCGCGCCTCCGGCGATTCCGCTGGCGGGCCTGCCCGAGGCGCAGGTGCACCACACCCCCGACACGCCGACCATCGAGACGCTGGTCGACTTCCTCAACGCCGCCGACCTCGGCCGGACCTTCACCGCGGCCGACACGCTCAAGAACGTGCTGGTCAAGACCAGGCAGCCGGGCGCGGCCGAGTGGGAGCTGCTGGCCATCGGCGTGCCCGGCGACCGCGAGGTCGACCCCAAGCGGCTGGAGGCGGCGCTGTCCCCCGCGGAGTTCGCCATGCTCGACGACGCCGACTTCGCCAAGCACCCGTTCCTGGTCAAGGGCTACATCGGCCCGCGCGCCCTGCTGGACAACGGCGTCCGCTACCTGGTCGACCCCCGCGTGGTCACCGGCACGGCGTGGGTCAGCGGCGCGGACAAGGTCGACCACCACGTCGTGGACCTGGTCGCGGGCCGCGACTTCACCCCCGACGGCACGATCGAGGCCGCCGAGGTCCGCGCGGGTGACCCGGCCCCCGACGGCGTGGGCACGCTGGAGGCGGCGCGCGGCATCGAGATCGGCCACATCTTCCAGCTCGGCCGCAAGTACGCCGACGCCTTCGGCCTCGACGCCCTCGGCAAGGACGGCAAGCCCATCCGCATCACGATGGGCTCCTACGGCATCGGCGTCTCCCGCCTGGTCGCGGTCATCGCCGAGCAGAGCCACGACGACCGCGGCCTGATCTGGCCCCGCAACGTCTCGCCCTTCGACGTCCACCTCGCGGTGGCGGGCAAGGACGAGACCCAGCGCGCCGCCGCCGAGCAGCTCGCCGCCGACCTGTCCGCGGCAGGCCTGGACGTCCTCTTCGACGACCGCCCGGCCTCTCCCGGCGTGAAGTTCGCCGACGCGGAGCTGATCGGCGTCCCCACGATCGTCGTCGTCGGCCGAGGCTTGGCCAACGGCGTCATCGAGGTCAAGGACCGCGCCACCGGCACCCGCGAGGACGTCCCGGTGGCCGAGGTCGTGCCGACCTTGGTGGCCCTCGCCCGCCCCTGACCCCTCGCAACGGGTGGGCCAGCCGTCGCGCAGGCCCACCCGTTCGCCTTCCTGCCTAGCCCCGGGTTGTCCACAGCCCCGGCCCTCCCTTGACAAGGGTTCGACCCCTGGCACTGCCGTGCCAGCGATCCGGGGAACCCCGTCAGCCAGGTGATCAGCGGGCGGCGTTGACCAAGGCGGCCAGGACGACCGGGGTGTCGGAGAGGTCCTCCAAGACCAGGTGGGCGCCGCTGTCCTTCAGCTCCTCGACCGTCGACCGCCCAGTCGCCACGCCGACGCCGATGGCGCCGTGGTGGAGGGCGGCGGCGATGTCGTGCGGGGTGTCGCCGATGACGACGACGCGGCCGGGTTCGAAGGAGGTGGCGTACTTCTCGGCGGCGGCCTTCATCGCGGCGGCCACCAGGTCGTGGCGGTCGGGGGAGTGGGCGCCGTAGCCGCCGATCTCGAAGTCGAGGTGGTGGTGGAGGTCGAAGGCCTCCAGCTTGCAGGCGGCCAGCTCCGGCAGGTTGCCGGTCACGAGGGACTGCACGACGCCCGGCTGCTCGGCGAGGGCGGCGAGCAGGGCGGCGGCGCCGGGCAGGGCGCGGCCGAGGGTGGGCAGGTCGGGGCGGGCGGCGTCGGCGATGGCGATGAGCTGGGTGAAGAGGGCTTGGAGGGCGTCCTCGGTCACCTCGATCCCGTGCGCCTCCAGCAGCTCCGTGGCGATCGCGCGCTCGGTGCGGCCGGGGAAGGTCGGCACGTGCCGGATGGGCTGGCCGTGGGCGGCGCTCATCGCCTGGCCGTACCAGTCGCGGCCGATGCCGCTGTAGTCCACCAGCGTCAGGTCGATGTCCCAGAGCACGAGCAGGTCGGGGCCGGGGTGTCGGGGGTCGGTCACGGCACCCATCGTGGCACGACCGGGATTCAACGGGTGTTGATTTATCCGGTGACCGCGCGCTACCGTAATTCAACACTTGATGAAACAACGAGGGGGAACCATGACCGCGCACCGCCTGGTAGCCCTGCTGGCCCTGCTCAGCGGGGTCGTCGCCGCCGTGCTGGGCCTGCTCACCTTCGGCGTCCAAGCCACCAGCCAGCCCGACGCCCTGCCGCTGGCCGTCACCGGCCCCGGCGCCCAGCAGGTCGCCCAGCACGGGGGCGAGGCCGTCCGCTGGACGGTCGCCGACCCGCAGCAAGCCCGCACCCTGCTCCACGACAAGGAGGTCTACGGCGTCCTCGAACTCGGCCAGCCCGCCAAAGTCGTCGTCTCGGGCGCGATCAACCCCGCGGGTGCCCAGGCCGCCCAGCAGGTGCTGACGGGTGCGGCCCAGGCGATGGGCGTGCCCTTCACCGTCGAGTCGCTCCACCCCGCAGGCCCGGCAGCGCGGACCGTGCCGCTCGCGGCCAGCGCGCTGATCTGGGTCGGCGGCCTGGCCGCGGCCGCCGCGCTGGTCCTGCTGGCCCGCCGCCGCGGCGTCGAGCCGACCGCGGGGCACCGGCTGGCCCTCGTCGGCGGTGTCGCGGTGGTCGCGGGCGGCGCGGTCGTCGGCCTGGTCTCGCTCTGGGATTCCGCGTTGCCGCTGGGCTGGGACGTCCTGGGGTACCTGCTGCTGATCGGCGTCGCCTTCGCCGCCGCGCAGGGCGCGCTGCTGCGGCTGCTGGGCATCCGCGCGATGGCCGTCCTCGGCCCGCTCTACCTGATCGCCCCGGCCGTCGCGGGCACCGTCCCGGAGCTGCTCGACCCGGTTTACCGCGCGCTGCTCTGGTCGTGGACGCCGTTCCGCTTCGCCGCCGAGGGGCTGCGCAGCCTCCTGCAGGGCACCCCGGACGCCCCGGACGTGCTCCAGGGCGTGGTCGTCCTGGGCTCGATCGCCGTCGTCGGGCTGGTCGCGCTGGCCCTGCCGCGGCGTCAGCCCGCCAAGTAGCTCAGCCGGACCTTGCGCACCGGGTTGTCGACGTTGGTGTCGACCAGGCAGATCGACTGCCAGGTGCCCAGCGCCAGCCGCCCGCCGAGCACCGGGACCGTGGCGTAGGGCGGCAGCAGCGCGGGCAGCACGTGGTCGCGGCCGTGGCCGGGCGAGCCGTGCCGGTGCCGCCACCGGCCGTCGGCGGGCAGCAGGTCGCGCAGGGCGGCCAGCAGGTCGTCGTCGCTGCCCGCGCCGGTCTCGATCACCGCCAGGCCCGCGGTGGCGTGCGGGACCCAGACGTGCAGCAGGCCGTCGCCCTCGCCGTCGACGAACCGGGCGCACTCGGCGGTCAGGTCGCGCACCACCTCGGACCCGCCGGTGCGGATCTCGATTTCCTCGCTACGCACCCGCCCAGCCTAGGGTGGATGGGGTGCGCAGCGCTTTCGGAGAGCAGTTCGACGTCCCGGTCGGTTACCTCAACACCGCGTCCCTCGGCATCCCGACCGCGACCACGGTCGCCGCGGTCGGCTCGGCGCTGGCCGCGTGGGCGGCCGGGCAGGCCGACGCCCCCGACTACGACGCCGCCGTGCGCCAGGCCAGGGCGGCCTTCGCCGAGCTGGTCGGCGTGCCGGTCGCGCGGGTGGCCAGCGGGTCGGGGGTCTCGCCGCTGGTCGCCCAGGTCGCCGCGGGCGTGCCCGACGGCACGCGGGTGCTGGTCGCCGAGGGCGAGTTCACCAGCGTGACCTTCCCGTTCGCCGCCCAGGCCGGGCGCGGGGTGACCGTCACCGCGGCCCCGCTGGCGCGGCTGCCCGAGCGCGCCGCGGACTTCGACCTGGTGGCCGTCTCCGTGGTCCAGTCGGCCACCGGCGCCCTGGTCGACCTCGACGGCCTGCGGGCCAGCGGCACCCGCGTGCTGCTGGACGTCTCCCAGTCCCTCGGCTGGTTCCCGCACGCCCTGGACTGGGCGGACTGGGTGGTCGGCGCGGGCTACAAGTGGCTGCTGGCCCCGCGCGGCTCGGCGTGGCTGGCCGTGCGCCCGGAGGCCGCCGACTGGACGCTGCCCGTCGCCGCGGGCTGGTACGCCGGGGACGACCCGTGGCGCACCGTCTACGACCTGCCGCTGCGCCTGGCCCCCGACGCCCGCGCCTACGACCTCTCGCCCGGCTGGCTGGCCCAGGTCGGCGCCGCCGCCGCGCTGCCCTGGCTGGCGGGCCTGGACCTGACCGCCGTCCGCGACCACGCCGTGGGCCTGGCCGACGCGCTGCTCGCCGCCATCGGCCTGCCCCCGCGCGGCTCGGCGTTCGTCTCCATCGCGGGCGAGGGCGTCGCCGAGCGCCTCGCGGCGGCGGGCATCCGCTGCGCGACCCGGGCGGGCCGGGCCCGGCTGGCCTTCCACCTCTACTCCGACCAGAACGACCTCGACCTCGCGGTCGAGGCGCTGACCAGGGGAAACGGACAAATTTCCGAGTCGGTCTGACACCGGTGGTCAACACCGATTACCGTGGTTGCCCGTGTCCGCTCCCCAGCGCCCCGGCCCCCCGCCCCCCTGGCCGCCGCAGCGGCCCCCGCACGGCAACGCCGGGGCCACGGAGTGGATCCCGCGCGTGCAGGAGCCCCGGCGCGACGAGCCGTTCCGCTTCGAGGAGCCGCCGCCCCCGCAGCGCCCCGCCAACCCGGCGGCGGTGTGGGCGATGCGGATCGCCGGGTTGGTCGCCATCGCGGTGATCTCCGGTGTCGTCTGGGCCTACCTGCAGGGCGACTCGCCGGAGCCGGGCCCGGTGACCGACCCCGGCCCCAGCACCGAGGCCCCTGCAGGCCGCTTCGAGTTCGCCGCGCACCCGGACATGCCCGAGCCGAAGGTCGACACCGACTGCGGCGAGAACGCCTACGGCCAGGTGCAGCGGTTCCTGCGCGAGCACCCCTGCGTCGACCTGACCCGCGCGCTCTACACCAGCAAGCCGCCCGGCCAGGACGAGACCGTCTACACCTGGGTCGCCGTCGTGGAGCTGCCCAGCGAGGACCAGGCCCAGCAGCTCTACGACCTCGCCAAGACCGACAACACCGGCAACGTCAACGACCCGCTGCGCGCCGATTTCGTCAGCATCGAGGGCCTGCGGTCCCTCGGCAAGGGCGGCTACTACTCCCAGCGCAACAAGGCCCACGTGATCATCGTGGAATCCGACTGGGCCCCGTCCGGCGACCGCACCGCCCAGCAGGACAAGTTCCTCACCGAGGTCAGCGCCGACGCCGTGCGCCTCGGTTTGGCGTTCACGAAGGACTGAAAGAGCGGATCACCGGGCCTTGCTGCGAAAGGTTCAAAACAGTTAACGGCCCCCGCGGGCGGCGGTTTATTAAATTGCGGTCACGGCGTTCTCGGATGGCCCATATCGATACCCGGATGTCGTAGCGCCAGGGCAGGCGCAGGGCGAGATACCGGCTGGTAACCGCGCCACCGCCCCCGCCGGGTCGTCGACTCCGCTCACTCGAATGGGGGTTTGCCACCGCTAAATGCCGTGGCTAACGTCTCATCAAGCAACCGGTTGTTCATGCCGCTGTAATTCGGCCGAAACACCGTTGCCAGCTTTTCCGGCGCACACTCGTGGACATTTCTGAGGGGACCCATGCCGGCAATTTCAGCTGGTCTTCCGCTGGTGGACGAATCCGACGACCCCGCCTTATCCGGGAATGGCCGGACCACCACCCGCCGCGCCCTGGCCGAGCTGGCCGGGCGAGCCCGGGCCGAGCTCGTGGCGCTGCGCCTGCCCCCGGGCGCGCCGGTCGCGGTGGTGGGGCGCAAAGCACCGGCGACCATCGCCGCGATCGCCGCGTGCATGGCCGACGGCCGACCATTCCTGCTGCCCTCGACCGAACTCGGCGCACGCGCCACGTCCGCGCTGCTGGAACGCGCGGGCTGCCACGCGCTCCTGCGCCCCGGGACGGGCGTCGAGCGCCTCGATCCCGCCGCCTGCCCAGACCTGGCGGGCGTCGGGCCGATCCTGACCACCTCGGGCTCGACCGGCGTGCCCAAGGCCGTGCCGCTGCCGAAGGCCGCGGTGGCCGCGTTCACCGCGTGGGCCGCGGCGGAGTTCGGCATCCGGCCGGGCACGCCCGTGCTGTCCTACGCCCCGCTGCACTTCGACCTGAGCCTGCTCGACGTGTGGACGACCCTCGCCGCGGGCGGCTGCGTCGTGCTGGTCGACCCCGACCGCGCGCTCGACGGCCGCCACCTGGTCGAATGCCTGGCAGGCGCCCGCGTCGAGGTCGTCCAGGCGGTGCCGCTGTTCTTCCGGCTCGTCGCCGACGCCGCCGACCGGCCCTTCCCGCACGTGCGGGAGGTGCTGGTCACCGGGGAGGCCATGCCGCCCGGCCTGGCCGCGCGCCTGCCCGCGCTGTTCCCCGCCGCCCGGCTGCGCAACGTCTACGGCTGCACCGAGACCAACGACAGCTTCGTCCACGACATCGACCCGGCCGCGGACGCGCCGACGCCCATCGGCAGGCCCATCCCGGGCGTGCGGGCGGTGGTCGTCGCCGACGGGACCGTCCTCACCGGACCCGGCCGCGGCGAGCTGTGGGTCGCCACCCCGTTCCAGTCCGGCCGCTACCTCGACCCCGAGCTGACCGCCCGCGCCTGGACCGACGGCGACCCGCCGCTGTTCCGCACCGGCGACCTCGTCGAGCGCGGCGCCGACGGCCTGCTGCGCCTGGCGGGCCGCGCCGACCACCAGGTCAAGGTGCGGGGCGTGCGCACCGATCTCGCCGCGGTCGAGCACGTCCTGGCCGCCCACCCCGCCGTGGCCGAGGCCGTGGTGCTCGGCCTGCCCGACGAGGTCGCAGGCCACCGCCTGCACGCGGTCGTCCGGCTGCGCCCCGACCGCACCGCCAACAGCTTGCACCTGCGTTCGCACTGCGCGGAACGGCTGCCCCGCACGGCCGTTCCGTCCACCGTGGCCATCACCGCCGAGCCGCTGCCGCGCACCGCGACCGGGAAGGTCGACCGCGCCTGCCTGCTCGCCGGAACGAGGGAAGGAGGGCGTGCCCGTGTCGCGTCTGGCTGAGATCAAGGGCCTGGTGGCGGGCTTCGTGGTCGCCGAGTTCGCCCCGGACGTCCGACCGGGGGACATCGCCGACGACTTCGACCTGCTCGACAGCGGCGTCGTGGACAGCCTGGGGCTGCTGCGGCTGATCGCCTGGGTCGGCGAGCGCTTCGCCATCCCGGTGGCCGAGCTGCCGCTGACCCCCGACCAGTTCCGCTCGGTGGCCGCCGTCGCCGCCTTCGTCGAGTCCGCCGCGGTCGTGGGGGAGCGTGCCGGATGATCGTGCGCGCGCGTTCCCAGGTCAAGCGCGTCGACTGGGGCAACGGCCTCAGCTACCGGTTCCTGGTCGCCGACGACCGGATGGGCTTCACCGTCTGCCACACCGTGGTCCGGGCGGGCAGCAAGTCGCGGTTGCAGTACCGCAGGCACCTGGAGGCGTGCTACTGCATCGCGGGCTCCGGGGAGGTGCAGACCCCCGACGGGCTGGTGTACCGGCTGGAACCGGGCGTGCTGTACGCCCTGGACCGCAACGACGCCCATTTCCTCATCGCCGACGAAGGCCGCGACCTGGAGCTGGTCTCGGTGTTCTCCCCGCCGCTGCGCGGGGACGAGCGGCACAAGCTGGACTCCGACGAGTTCTCCGAGTACTGACGGGGGCAGTGGTGATCGAGTGGACCGACGAGCAGCGCTCGCTGCGCGCGGCCATGGCCGAGATCGGCGCCGAGGTCGGGGTGGGGCACCTCGACCGCGACCGCGACGGGGAGTTCTCCCGGTCGGGCTGGGCGCTGGCGGCGGGCAGCGGGCTGCTCGGCCTGCCGTTCGACCCGGCGCACGGCGGCCTGGGCGCCGACCTGCTGACCACGATGCACGTGCTGGAGGGCCTGGGGGAGAGCTGCCGCGACAGCGGGTTCAGCTTCTCGGTGGCCACCCACCTGGTCAGCACCGGCGTCGCGCTGCACCGCTACGGCTCGGCCGAGCTCAAGGCCAGGTACCTGCCCGCGGTGTGCGACGGCAGTTCCATTGGCGCGCACGCCATCACCGAGCCCGACGCCGGGTCGGACATGATGGCGATGCGCACCACCGCCGTCGACCGCGGCGACCACTTCGAGCTCAACGGCAGCAAGGCGTTCGTCAGCAACGGCTCGGTGGCCGGGATGTACGTGGTGTACGCCAGGACGGGCAAGCCGGGCAGCCCCGGGGCGATCACCGCGTTCCTGGTCGAGCGCGGCACGCCGGGCCTGCACGTGGGCAGTCCCGTGGCCAAGATGGGGCTGCGCACCTCCCCGCTGGCCGAGCTGTTCTTCGACGGCTGCCGCGTGCCCAGGGCCAACGCCATCGGCGGGGTCGGCGCCGGGTTCCTCGTGCTCGACCACGTGATGAAGTGGGAGATCCTGCTCTCCTTCGTCATCAACGCGGGCGAGATGGCCCACCGCCTGCGGTCCTGCGTGGACTACGCCCGCGGGCGCGAGCAGTTCGGCAAGCCCATCGGGTCCTACCAGTCGGTGTCCAACAAGCTCGTGGACATGCGGATCGGGCTGGAGACCGCCCGCAAGTGGCTCTACGACACCGGCGCGAAGTTGGCGGCCAACGCCGACGTCACCACCGACATCGCCATCACCAAGCTGGTGGTCAGCGAGGCCAACGTCGCCTCCGCGCTGGCCGCGGTCCAGGTGTTCGGCGGGTACGGCTACCTCGCCGAGCACGGCGTGGAGAAGCAGCTGCGCGACGCCGCGGCCGGGACGATCTACTCCGGCACCTCCGAGATCCAGCGGCAGCGCGTCGCGGCGATGATGGGGCTGGGCTCATGAGCGCCGACCTGCTCGACGCCGACCTCGCCGCCCCGCCCACCGCCGAGCACCTGGCCGAGACCGAATTCCTCGACTACACCTCCGAACCGGTCCGCGAGCTGGTGGCCAAGGCGCTGCCCGCGGGCGCGACCACCCCGACCGAGCGGGCCGTCGCCCTCTACTACGCCGTGCGCGACGGCATCCACTACGAGGTCTACGGCTCGACCATGGACCGCGAGTCCTTCCGCGCCAGCAGCATCATCAAGCACGGCAAGGGTTTCTGCGTCCACAAGTCGATCGTCTACGCCGCCGCCGCGCGCGCGGTCGGCGTGCCGAGCAGGCTGGTCTACGGCGACGTGCGCAACCACCTGTCCTCCGCCCGGCTGCGCGAGCTGGTCGGCGGGGACGTGTTCTGCTTCCACAGCCTGGTCTCGGTGCACCTCGACGGCCGGTGGGTCAAGGCCACCCCGGTCTTCCCCAAGCTGCTGTGCACCCTCTACCGCATCGCCCCGCTGGACTTCGACGGGCGCGCGGACAGCCTGTACCACCCCTACGACACCGAGGGGCGCAGGCACATGGAATTCCTGCGGATGCGCGGCGAGTACCGCGACTTCCCCTACCGCACCGTGGTCGGCGGAATCCGCGCGGCGCACCCCCGGCTCGTCACCGGCGGCGGCGCGCTGGCCGCGGGCTCGCTGGCCGACGAGCACCCGTGAACCGAGGAGCCCTCCCGTGACCGAGCTGATCAAGTACGAGCTGGGCGAGTCCGACCTCCCCCGCACCTGGCTCAACCCCGCCGCCGACATCGGCGAGCTGGCCCCGGTCATCGACCCGGTGACCCGCGAGCCGCTCTCCGCGGCCGCGCTGTCCGCGTCGATGGCCCCGGCGCTGGCCGAGCAGGAGCTGAGCACCGCCGACGAGTTCGAGATCCCCGACCCGGTGCGCAGGCTCTACGCCCAGTGGCGCTGCACCCCGCTGTACCGGGCGCGCAGGCTGGAGGCGGCCCTGGGCACGCCCGCCCGCATCTACTACAAGTTCGAGGGCACCGCGCCAACCGGCAGCTTCAAGCCCAACACCGCGATCCCGCAGGCGTACTACAACAAGCTCGCGGGCCGCGACGGCCTGGTCGGGGAGACCGGGGCCGGGCAGTGGGGCAGCGCGATCGCCCTCGCGGCGGCCTTGTTCGACATGCGCGCCAAGGTGTACATGGTCAAGGTGAGCTTCGAGCAGAAGCCCTACCGGCGCACGCTCATGGAGACCTACGGGGCCGAGTGCACCGCCAGCCCGAGCACCGAGACCGCGGCCGGGCGCGCGGTCGTCGCCGAGCGCCCCGACCACCCCGGCAGCCTCGGCACCGCCAAGTCCGAGGCGTTGCAGTTCGCCGCAGCCAACCCCGACTACGGCTACGCGCGCGGCAGCGCGCTCAACCACGTCTGCGCCCACCAGTCCGTCATCGGGCAGGAGGCGCTGCTGCAGATGGAGCTGGCGGGCGACTACCCCGACATCGTCGTCGGCGCGGCGGGCGGCGGCAGCAACCTGGCCGGGCTGGCCTTCCCGTTCCTGCGCCGCGCCCGCCGCGGCGGCAGGCGGGTGCGGCTGATCGCCGTGGAGCCCGCGGCCTGCCCGACGCTGACCCGCGGCCGCATCGCCTACGACCACGCCGACTCCCAGGGCCTGACCCCGCTGTGGCGCATGCACACCCTCGGCCACAAGTTCGTGCCCCCGGCCTTCCACGCGGGCGGGCTGCGCGCCCACAACATCTCCCCGCTGGTCAGCCGCGCCGTGGAGGACGGGCTGATGGAGGCCGTCGCGGTGCGCCAGAACGCCTGCTTCGAGGCGGGCATCCAGTTCGCCAGGGCCGAGGGGATCCTGCCCGCCCCGGAGTCCACCCACGCCATCCGCGGCGCCGTCGACGAGGCGCTGCGCTGCCGCGAGCAGGGCGTCAGCCGGGCGATCCTGCTCGGGCTGTCCGGGCACGGCGACTTCGACCTCGTCGCCTACCAGAAGTACCTGGCGGGCACCCTGCCCGACGACGCGCTCGCCGACGACGTGCTCGCCGCGGGCCTGGCCAGCATCCCCGAACCCACCCACGTCTGAGGACCGGCGATGACCCGCACCAACCTCGCGCTGTTCGCGCTGCTCGCCCTGATCTGGGGCGCCAGCTACACCTTCATCAAGGTCGCGGTGAGCGGTCTGAGCCCGGCGCAGCTGGTGCTGCTGCGGGTGCTGTTCGGCGCCGCCGTGCTCGTGGTCGTCCTGCGCGTCACCGGGGCCAGGCTGCCGCGCAGCGCCGCGGTCTGGGGGCACACCGCGGTGACCGCCACGCTCGGCATGGTCGCCCCGTTCCTGCTGCTGGCCTGGGGCGAGCAGCGCACCACCGCGGCGATGGCGGGCGTGCTCATCGCGGCGACGCCGCTGCTCACCCTGGCCGCGGCCACCGTCGCGCTGAGCACCGAGCGGGCGACCTGGCGCAAGGCGGTGGGCTTCGTCGTCGGGTTCGGCGGCGTGGTCCTGGTGATCGGGCCGTGGCACGACGGCGGCGGCACCCTGGCAGGCCAGCTCGCCGTGCTCGGCGCGGCCGCCTGCTACGCCGCCCAGACGGTGTACGTGCGGCTGATGCTGGCCCAGCGCGGGATCCCGCCGCTGGTCTCGGCGACCACGCAGGTGGTCAGCGCGTGCGTCCTGCAGGCGGTCATCACCCCGTTCTTCCCGTGGCAGACCCCGGACCTGCGGTGGGGCGTCGTGCTCAGCGTCGTGCTCCTCGGCGCGGTGGGCACCGGCCTGGCGTACCTCATCTACTTCCGGCTCATCGGCGATCTCGGCGCGGCCAACGCCTCCGCGGTCAACTACCTGGTCCCGGTCACCGCCGTGCTGATCGGCGTGCTGACCCTGGGCGAGGGCGTGACCTGGAACATGGTGGTCGGCACGCTGGTCGTCCTCGGCGCGCTGGCGCTGGCCGAGAACCGGATCGCGCCGCGGCGGCCGCAGCCCGCCCCGGCGGCGTCGGGAGAGTAGCCCGTGCTGAACCGCAGCTGGGGCTGGCGGGCCGCGCTGGGCATCCTGGTCATCGACCACGACCCGGTGGCCGAGTCCGAGTTCGCCGCGATGGCGCCGGTCGGGGTGTCGGTCAACGCCGCCCGTTTCGAGAGCCCGCGCAAGCCCGGCACCGCCGACTACGGGACCGACCCGGCGCGGCGGGTGGCCGAGTCCGCCGACGTGCGCCGGGGGCTGGCGGTGCTGGGCGGCATGCGGCTGGACGCGGTGTGCGTGTGCTTCACCACCAGCAGCTTCCTCGGCGGCGTCGACTTCGACCGGCGGTTCGCCGTCGAGGCGGGGGAGCTGACCGGCGGCATCCCGGTGCTCACCGCGGCCACCGCGACCGTGCGGGCGCTGGCCGCGGTCGGGATCACCCGCCCGTTCGTGCTCCTGCCGCCCTGGTTCAAGGACGAGATCGCCGAGGCGGGCGCGGCCTACCTGGCCGCGGCGGGCTTCCCCCCGGCCGGGCTGCGCCGCTACGACCTCGGCCGCGGCTGGCGGGACCTGCCTCCGTGGGCGACCTGGGACGCGGGCGCGCAGTGGGAGGTGCGCCCGGACGAGGTGTACCGCCAGGTGCGCACCGCGGTCCCGGCCGACGCCGACGGGGTGCTCGTCGCGGGCAACGGCCTGCGGTGCGTGGACGCGATCGCCCCGCTGGAGGCCGACACCGGCCTCCCGGTGGTCACCTCCAACCAGGCGTGCCTGTGGGAGTGCCTCCGCATGGCGGGCACGACGACGGCGGACGTCACCGGCTACGGCCGCCTCTTCACCGCGTAGCCGCGCGGCCGTGCGCCTACTGTGGCAGCCATGACCGACCCCTGGGCCGACCCGACCACCATCGCCGCCATCCTGCGCGACTGCCGGACCTGGGCGGTCGTCGGGCTCGGCGCCAATCCCGGCCGCGCCGCCTACGGCGTCGCCCGGTTCCTCCAGCAGCAGGGCAAGCGGATCGTGCCCGTCCACCCGCGGGCGGAGGAGGTGTTCGGCGAGCCCGGCTACCGCGACCTCGCCGACATCCCCTTCCCCGTCGACTGCGTGGACGTCTTCCGCCGCTCCGACGCCGCGGGCGAGGTCGCCGACCAGGCCGTGGCCATCGGCGCCAAGGCGGTCTGGTTCCAGCTCGGCGTCCTCGACCACGCCGCCTTCGAGCGGGTCACCGCGGCAGGCGTGCCCATGGTCATGGACCGCTGCCCCGTGATCGAGTGGCCCCGGACCTGACTCAGGGCTGCCCGGGGAACGGCGTCACCACCGGGGTGGTCCCGGCCGCCTTGCGCCAGCGGGTCGCGCGGACCGAGGAGCCGGTCAGGGCGGCCAGGGCGATCTCCCGGAGGGCGCGGTCGTCGGTGCGCTCCAAGACCGCGCGCCACGCCACTGTGGCGTCCGTCTCGGCGGTGGCGACCAGCTTGGCCGCCGACTTCTCGTCCTTCACCGGCTCCGGCGGCACGTACGCGGGCTCCGCCGCGGCGGGCGTCACCCCCGCCGCCACCAGCAGCTCGGCCACCGCGTCCCGCCGATCCCGGTGATCAGCGACACCATCGGCCAGCGCCTTGTCGTAGGCCGCGGGCAGGAACGCGCTGACCAGCCCGTACACCCACAGCGCCGCGTGCTCGGCCCCCAGCGCCGCCTGCACGGCGGCCACCGACTCCTGGGGCATCCCCGGCTGGCTCACAGCACCTCCCGCAGGCTCGCGCACGCCGCCGCAACCGACCCCACCAGCCCGGCCCGGTACCGCGGCAGCCCGGGCACCAGCTCCGCCGCCTGGCGCTGCGCCGCCGCCACGCCGTCGGCCAGCGCCTTCGCCGCTGCCTTGGCGTCCTTGGGCGGCGCAGGCGGGGCGGGCGGCGCGGACGCGCTGGTCGACACCGGGGGCCGCTCCCGCTCCACCTCGGCCTTGAGGGCGCTCGCGTGCTCGCCGCGCACCCGGGCCACCTCGCCCGCCTTGGCGGCCAGCGGCGGCACGGCCGCGGCGATGGCCGCGGCGAGGGCGGCGTCGGCGCGGGCGCGCTCGGCCAGGGCGGCCAGCGGGTCGGGCGGGGGCGGGGGGCCGGGGTCGGTGCAGCCCGCGGCCGCGCCCAGCACCAGGCCCGCCAGCACGGTCCGCCGGGGGACGCCGGGTGTGATCCTCACGGAGGGTCATCCTGCCAGGTCGCCGGGTCGGCCCACGGCGGAGTCGAGTTGATCGCCTGCGGCGGCCTCGATCCCGCGGTCGAGATACGCTATGTGACCACCGTCGGCGCGCGGTACCGCCGACCGGCCGACAACCGCGACACCGACCAGAACAAGGGGGCGCCGTCCACGTGGCCAACCAGCGAGAACGCGGCACTGCCGAGTCGCTCGAACCCGTCGTCGCAGGGGCCGTCGCCGCCGCCGGGTTCGAGCTGGAGCAGCTCGACGTGCAGCAGGCGGGCCGCAGGCGGCTGGTCAAGGTCGTGGTCGACGGCGACGACGGCGTCGGCCTCGACGAGGTCGCCGAGATCAGCCGCGCGGTCTCCGCGGTGCTCGACGAGCACGACGCGGTGCTCGGCGGGCCCTACACCCTGGAGGTCACCTCCCCGGGCATCGACCGCCCGCTGACCCGCCCCCGGCACTGGCGGCGGGCCCGGCTGCGGCTGGTCAAGGTCACCCCGCACGACGGCCCGGCCTTCACCGGCCGGGTCGGCGCGTCCGGCGACGACGAGGTCGAGATGCTGGTCGACGGCGAGCTGCGCACCGTGCGCTACGCCGAGGTGGCCAAGGCGGTCGTCGAGGTGGAGTTCAAACAGCCGCCGGTGGCGGAGATGGCGATGCTCGAAGGTCGGGCGTCCGGGACGGAGGAGGACGCGCGGTGAACGTCGACATCGCGGCGCTGCGGGCAATCGAGCGCGACAAGGACATCCCCTTCGAGACGGTGATCGAGGCGATCGAGACCGCCCTGCTCACCGCCTACAAGCACACCGACGGCCACCAGCCGCACGCCCGCATCGACATCGATCGGCGCACCGGCGTGGTCCGGGTGCTGGCCTACACCCCCGGCCCCGACGGCGAGGTCGCCGAGGAGTGGGACGACACCCCCGAGGGCTTCGGCCGCATCGCGGCGACCACCGCCCGCCAGGTCATCCTGCAGCGGCTGCGCGACGCCGAGCACGAGCGCACCTACGGCGAGTTCGCCGCCAAGGAGGGCGAGATCGTCGCGGGCGTGGTGCAGCGCGACACCCGGGCCAACTCCCGGGGCATGGTCGTGGTCCAGGTGGGCGACACCGAGGGCGTGCTGCCCGCCGTCGAGCAGGTGCCGGGGGAGTCCTACGCCCACGGCGCCCGGCTCAAGTGCTACGTCGTGGGGGTCTCGCGCACCGCGCGCGGCCCGCAGATCACCCTCTCCCGCACCCACCCGAACCTGGTGCGCAGGCTCTTCGCGCTGGAGGTGCCCGAGATCGCCGACGGCACCGTGGAGATCCCGGCGGTGGCCCGCGAGGCCGGGCACCGCTCCAAGATCGCCGTGCGCTCGACCGTGCCCGGGGTCAACGCCAAAGGCGCCTGCATCGGCCCGATGGGCGCGCGGGTGCGCAACGTGATGAGCGAGCTGGCGGGCGAGAAGATCGACATCATCGACTGGTCGGACGACCCGGCGACCTTCGTCGGGAATGCCCTGTCGCCCGCGAAAGTTGTATCCGTCACGGTGGTCGACGAGCGCGCGAAGACCGCGCGTGTGGTAGTCCCGGACTACCAGCTGTCGCTGGCCATCGGAAAGGAAGGTCAGAACGCCCGGCTGGCCGCCCGGCTGACCGGCTGGCGCATCGACATCCGCAGCGACGCGGCGGCCGGTGCGCAGGCGGGGCCGGTATCCGGTTCGGCTGACTGAGCGAAACGAGATAGACTTCCCGTGGTTCATCGTCAGGAACCGGCTTCCGCGCGTCCCGGTCCAGCCCAGCGGGTGCGGACCTGCGTCGGTTGCCGTGTCCGGGCGGTGGACGCGGAACTGCTGCGTGTGGTGCTCGCGGACGGGGAGGCCATCCCCGACCCGCGGCGTCGGATGCCCGGTAGGGGGGCGTGGATACACCCCCGTCCCGAGTGTCTGGCCACGGCCGAGAAGCGGCGCGCGTTCCCCAGGGCCTTCCGGGTCCAGGGGGCCGTCTGCGTCGACGGCCTCCGGTCGGCGATCGACCGGATCGCAGGCCGTGCAGGCGCGGGAGCTTCCCGCGCCGCTGGGAAAGACAGGAAGCAGGTCGACCCGTCATGAGTCAGCCGTGAAGCTGAAGACATGAACGCGCGACGATAGGACGAGGTCGACGGGACCTATGCCCGCCGACCTCACCAGATGAGGAGAGCAGTGGCAGGCAAGGCCCGCGTGCACGAACTCGCCAAGGAGTTCGGTGTAACGAGCAAGGATCTTCTCGCCCGTCTGAAGGACATGGGCGAATTCGTGAAGTCGGCGTCCTCCACCGTGGAGGCGCCCGTGGCGCGCAGGTTGCGCGACAGCTACCAGGGCAAGGGCGACAAGGGCGGTTCCGGCGGCGAGGCCAAGCCCGCCGCGAAGCCGGGTCCGCGCCCGGGCCCGGGCGTCAAGCCCGGCCCCCGGCCCCCGGCCCCGCAGCCGCAGCAGGCCGCCGCGGCGGCTCCCGCGCAGGCTGCGGGCAAGCAGGCACCCGCACCGGGCCCGCGCCCGGCCGCGGCCGCCCCCGGCCCGAAGCCGGGCGCCGGTCCCAAGCCCGGGGTGAAGCCCGGCCCGCGCCCGGAGCAGCAGCAGCCCGCTCCGGCCCGCGAGCAGCGGCCCGCGGCGGCGGCGTCCTCGGCGTCGGCTCCGGCCGCCCCGGCCAAGCCCGCTCCGGCCCCCGGCCCCCGGCCGGGTCCGAAGCAGCAGCCCCCGGCGCAGCAGCCGGGCGCCGGTGGGGCCGTGGTCCCGCCGCGTCCGCAGTCGCCCAAGCCCGGTCCGCGCGCCCCGCGGCCCGGCAACAACCCCTTCGGCGTCGGCGCCGGTGCGCCCGCGCCGCGCCCGTCCGGCCCCCGGCCCGGCCCGGCCGGTCCCGGTGGCGGCGAGCGCCAGGAGCGCGGCCCGCGCCCCGGTGGCGAGCGTCCGGCCGCCGCGCGCGGTGACCGGCCCGCTGGCCCGCGTCCCGGTGGCCCGAACCCGGGCATGATGCCCCCGCGGCCCAACCCCGGCATGATGCCGCCGCGGCCCCCGCGCCCGGCTGGCGCTGGCCGCGGTGGTCCCGGTGGCCCCGGCGGCGGTCGTGGCGGCCCGGGTGGCCGTGGCGGCCCCGGCGGCGGTGGCGGCGGCTTCCGCGGCGGCGGTGGCGGCGGTGGCGGCTTCCGTCCCGGTGGGGGCGGTGGCGGCGGCTTCCGCCCCGGTGGTGGCGGCGGCGGCGCTGGCGCCCCGGCCGGTGGTGGCGGCGGCGGGTTCCGCGGCCGTCCCGGCGGCGGTGGTCCCGGTGGCCGCGGCGGCGCGGCAGGCGCGTTCGGCCGCCCCGGTGGTCCCTCCAAGCGCGGCCGCAAGTCGAAGCGGCAGAAGCGCCAGGAGTACATGGAGAACATGCAGGCGCCCAGCGTCGGCGGCGTCCGCCTGCCCAAGGGCAGCGGCGAGACGATCCGGCTGGCCCGCGGCGCCTCGCTGACCGACTTCGCCGACAAGATCAACGCCAACCCGGCTTCGCTGGTGCAGGTGCTGTTCCACCTCGGCGAGATGGTCACCGCGACGCAGTCCGTCTCCGACGAGATCCTGGAGCTGCTCGGCTCGGAGATGAACTACAACGTGCAGGTCGTCTCCCCCGAGGAGGAGGACCGCGAGCTGCTCGACTCCTTCGACATCACCTACGGCGAGGACGCCGGTGACGAGGAGGACCTGCAGGCGCGTCCGCCGGTCGTGACCGTCATGGGCCACGTCGACCACGGCAAGACCCGGCTGCTGGACACGATCCGCTCCTCCAACGTGCACGAGCGCGAGGCGGGCGGCATCACCCAGCACATCGGCGCCTACCAGGTCGTCACCGAGCTCGACGGCAACGAGCGGGCGATCACCTTCATCGACACCCCGGGTCACGAGGCGTTCACCGCCATGCGTGCCCGCGGCGCGAAGGCGACCGACATCGCGGTCATCGTGGTCGCCGCCGACGACGGCGTCATGCCGCAGACGGTGGAGGCGATCAACCACGCCCAGGCGGCGAACGTGCCGATCGTGGTCGCGGTCAACAAGATCGACAAGGAGGGCGCGAGCCCGCAGAAGATCCGCCAGCAGCTGACCGACTACAACCTGATCGCCGAGGAGTACGGCGGCGACACCATGTTCGTCGACATCTCCGCCAAGCAGGCGATCAACATCGACGGCCTGCTGGAGGCGATCCTGCTGACCGCCGACGCCACCCTCGACCTGCGGGCCAACCCGGAGATGGAGGCCCAGGGCGTGGCGATCGAGGCCCACCTCGACCGCGGCCGCGGCCCGGTGGCGACCGTGCTGGTCCAGCGCGGCACGCTGCGCGTCGGCGACTCGATCGTGGCGGGCGACGCCTACGGCCGCGTCCGGCGCATGGTGGACGAGCACAACGAGGACGTCACCGAGGCGTACCCGTCGCGTCCGGTCCAGGTCATCGGCTTCACGTCGGTGCCCGGCGCGGGCGACACGTTCCTCGTGGTCGAGGAGGACCGCATCGCCCGGCAGATCGCCGAGCGGCGCGCGGCCCGCACCCGGGCGGCGCAGAACGCGCAGAAGCGCAAGCGCATCAGCCTGGAGGACCTCGACTCCGCGCTGAAGGAGACCAGCCAGCTCAACCTGATCATCAAGGGCGACAACTCCGGTACCGTCGAAGCCCTTGAGGACGCCCTCACCAAGATCGACGTGGGCGACGAGGTCGAGCTGCGGGTCATCCACCGCGGCGTCGGCGGCATCACCGAGGGCGACATCAACCTCGCCATCGCCGACAACGTCATCGTGATCGGCTTCAACGTCCGCGCCGAGGGGAAGGCCACCGAGCTGGCCAACCGCGAGGGCATCGACGTGCGGTACTACTCGGTCATCTACCAGGCGATCGAGGAGATCGAGCAGGCGCTCAAGGGCATGCTCAAGCCGATCTACGAGGAGGTCGCGCTCGGCCGCGCCGAGATCCGCGAGGTCTTCAAGTCCTCGAAGGTCGGCACGATCGCGGGCTGCCTGGTGATGTCCGGGGAGATCCGGCGCAACTCCAAGGCCCGCCTGCTGCGCGACAACGTCGTCATCCAGGAGAACCTGACCGTCGGCACGCTGCGGCGGTTCAAGGACGACGTGACCGAGGTCCGCGAGGGCTTCGAGTGCGGTCTCACCCTCGGCTCGTACGGCGACCTGCGGGTCGACGACGTGATCGAGACCTACGAGATGCGCGAGAAGCCGCGGTCGTAGCCAGCCGACCGGGGGCGTCCGGCCAGGACGCCCCCGGTCCGACCCACCCCCCACCCATGTATGTAGGCGCTCTGGAGCTGGACGTGCTGCTCGGCGACGTCCACTCGTTGAAGCAGAAGCGGTCCGCCGTGCGGCCCGTGATCGCCGAGCTGCGCCGCCGGTTCGAGGTCTCCGCCGCCGAGGCGGGCCACCTCGACCTGCACCGGCGCGCCGTCATCGGGGTGGCCGTGGCCGCCGCCGACGCCGGGCACGTCCGCTCGGTGCTGGAGGCGTGCGAGCGCCTGGTCGCGGGCCGCCCCGAACTCGAACTCCTGTCCGCCCGGCACCGGCTGCTGGGCCCGGACGACGATTGAGAAGGATCGCAGTCGTGGCCGACGCACCCCGCGCGCGCAAGTTGGCGAAGCGCATCACCCAGATCGTGGCCTCGGCCCTGGAGCACGAGGTCAAGGACCCGCGCCTGGCGCGGGTGACCATCACCGACGCGCGGGTGACCGCGGACCTGCGCGAGGCGACGGTCTACTACACCGTCCTCGGCGACCGCATCGACACCGAGCCGGACATGGCGGGCGCGGCGGCGGCGCTCGACAGCGCCCGCGGTGTGCTGCGCAGCAAGGTGGGCCAGCAGACCGGGGTGCGGTTCACCCCGACGCTGCAGTTCGTCGCGGACACCATCCCCGAGGACTCCCGCCGCATCGATGACCTGCTCGCCCAGGCCAGGGCCGCCGACGCCGAGGTGGCCGCCCTGGCCTCCGGGGCGACCCCCGCGGGCGACCCGGACCCGTACAAGGCGCCGCGGGAGCCCGAGTCCGACGACAGTGACAGCTGAGCGCGTCCCGCTGAGCCGGGACCGCGTGCTGCACGCCGCGCTGGCGATCGCCGACGCCGAGGGCATCCCCGCCCTCACCATGCGCCGCCTCGCCGCCGACCTCGGCGTCGAGGCGATGTCGCTGTACCACCACGTGGCGAACAAGGAAGCCCTGCTCGACGGCCTAGTCGAGGTCATCATGGCCGAAATCGCCGACGCACTCGCCGAGCCCGCGCCGGTCGGCGAGCGGGCGGCAGGCGGCGAGCGGGCGTCGGTCGGCGAGCCAGCGGCGAGCAGCGAACCGGCCGCGGTCGGCGAGCGGACGGCGAACAGCGAACCAGCGGCGGTCGGCGAGCGGGCGGCGAGCAGCGAGCCAGCGGCGGTCGGCGAGCGGGCGGCGAGCAGCGAGCCAGCGGCGGGTGGCGAGCGGTCGGCGAGCAGCGAACCGGCGGCGGGTGGCGACAGGACGGCGGGCAGCGAGCCAGCGGCGGGCGGTGAGCGGGCGTCGGGCGGCTGGCAGGTGGCGATGCGCGCCCGCATCATGACCGCCCGCGAGGTGCTGCTGCGGCACCCGTGGGCGGCGCGCGTGCTGGAGACGCGCCAGTCGATCAGCCCGGCCGTGATCGGCTACTACGACGGCATCCTGGCGATCTTCCGCGCCGGCGGGTTCACCTACGACCTGGCCCACCGCGCGCTGCACGCCCTGGGCAGCCGGGCCTTGGGTTTCGCCCAGGAGCCCTTCGACCTCGACCCAGCCGCCGCCGACGAGGCCGAGGCCGACCTGGAGGAACTGGCAGGCCACTACCCCCACCTGGCCGCAATGGTCGCCGAGATCACCCACGGCGACCCGGCCAAGGCCATGGGCTGGTGCGACCACCAGGCCGAGTTCGAGTTCGGCCTCGACCTAATCCTCGACGGCCTGGAACGCCTGCGCGCCCAAGGCTGACCCATCCCGACCTAGACCCGGATTCCGCGCACCCAGAGCTGACCCCTTCTAAACCTCGGGCCGGGTTCCGTGCATCCAGGCTGACCCCTTCTCAATCTCGGCCGGGATTCCGCGTGCCCAGGGTTGGTTCCTTCTCGACTTCGGCCGGGATTCCGCGCGCCCGGCGCTGACCTCTTCCCCGCTCTCGACCGGGTTCCGCGCGCCCAGGGCTGACCGCTTCCCGCTCTCGGCCGGGATTGCGTGTGCCCAGGGCTGACCGCTTCCCGCTCTCGGCCAGGTTTCCGCGTGCCCAGGGCTGCCCCCTTCCCGATCTCGGCCGGGATTCCGTGGTCCCAGGGTTGGTTCCCTCTCGACCTCGGCCGGCATTCCGCGCGCCCGGCGCTGACCTCTTCCCCGCTCTCGACCGGGTTCCGCGCCCCCAGGGCTGACCGCTTCCCGACCTCGACCGGGTTCCGCGCGCCCAACGCTGACCCCCTCCGCACTCTCACCCCGGATTCCGCCCGCCCATTGACGCCCTTACAGCGTAAGTCTAGCCTTACGTTGTAAGAATCAACGCGAGGGGGCGGGATGAAGGCGATCAGGTTCGACCGCTACGGCGGGGCCGACGTGCTGGGGCTGGCGGACGTGCCGAAGCCGGGGGAGCGGGCGGGTGAGGTGGTCGTGCGGGTGCGCGCGGCGGCGCTCAACCCCGCCGACGTGCACATCATGACCGGCATCCCGTACGTGATGCGCCCGGTCCAGTTCGGCATGCGGCCGCGGGTCGGCGGGGTCGGTGGGGACTTCGCGGGGCAGGTGGAGTCGGTGGGCGCGGGGGTGGTCGGGATCGCGCCTGGCGACGAGGTCTACGGCCGCGTCGACGAGCGCTCGATGCTGCCGGTGATGGGCTCGGTGGCCGAGTACGTGCGCGTCACCCCCGACGCCATCCGCCCGCGGCCCGCCGGGCTAAAGGCGGTAGAGGCCGCCGCCATCCCGCTGGCCGGGATCACCGCGTTGCAGGCCATGCGCGGGGTGCAGGAGGGCCAGCGCGTCCTCGTGCACGGCGCGGGTGGCGGCGTCGGTAGCTTCGCCGTCCAGATCGCCAAGGCGCGGGGCGCGCACGTGACCGGCGTGTGCAGCGGGGGCAGCGTCGAGCGGGTCCGCTCGCTCGGGGCCGATGACGTCGTGGACTACACCGCCGAGGACGTGACCCGGCGGTCGCCGAGCTTCGACCTGGTGCTCGACAACGTCGGCGACCGCCCGGCCACGGCGTGGCGGCGGGTCCTCCTGCCCCGGGCGACCTACCTGGCCTCCTACGGGCGCAGGCAGAACGCCTGGCTCGGCCCGTTGGGCGCGCTGCTGCGGCTGCGGGCGCTGGACCTGGTGGTCGGCCAGCGCATGGTGCCGCTGGTGGCGAAGTGGCGCGGCGCCGACCTCGCCGAGCTGTCTGAATTGGTCGAGGCGGGCAAGCTGCGGCCGCTGATCGACCGCGTGGTGCCGATGGCCGACACCGCGGCGGGCGTGGCCCATCTCGCGGCAGGTCACGCCCGGGGCAAGGTCGTCGTCGCGGTCGAGGAGGCGTGAGCCCGATGTGGATCGTGCTCGGGTGGGTCGTCGGGGCCGTCGCGGTGCTCGGCGTGCTGTTCCTGGTGGCGATGCGGGTCAAGTTCCGGCCGGTGCAGTCCGCCGTGCGCCGGATGAACCGGCGGGTGGTCAACCCGCGCCAGCTCCGCACGGCCGGGCAGCGGGGCGCCTACGCCTCGGTCGTGCGCCACCGGGGCCGGGTCAGCGGCGCGGAGTACCGCACCCCGGTGGTGATGGTGGCCGACGGCGATGGGGCGCTCGTCATCGCGCTCCCTTACGGCCCCCGGACCGATTGGGTACGCAACGTGATCGCCGCGGGCGGCGCGGTCGTCGAGCACGACGGGAAGTCCTTTCCGGTCACCCACCCCGAGTTCGTGGCAGAAGCCCAGGTCGGGAGCCTGTTCGCGGCCGGGGACCAGCGGGCGCACCGGCTGTTCGCGGTGACGGACTTCCTGCGGCTGCGGCGAGCGTGACCTGCGCGCTGCCGCTCCGTAATGGTGCAGACCTATACTCGGCCGCCCGTCGGTTGGCCGAGAGGACCACTGTGGACTTGACGAGACGAAGAGCGCTCGGGTTCGGGGCGTTGCTGCTGCTGGGCGCCTGCGGCAAGCGCCCGGCGCCCGCCCAGGAGATCACCCCGGCCGCGCAGCTCACCGTCACCCCGCCGACCCTGGCCACGCCGTCGCTGAGCGAGCTGGTCTACCGGTCGAGCATCGGCGACGTCCAGGTGATCATCATGCGCCCGCGCGACGTCGCCGGGGAGCTGCCGGTGTGCCTGGCCCTGCACGGCCAGGGCGAGGACGCGCGGCAGTTCATCGACCTGGGGCTGCCGTCGCTGCTCACCGCGACCGCCCGCGCCGGGGTGCCGCCGTTCGCCGTGGTCGCCGTCGACGGCGGCCGCTGGACCGCCGACGCGCAGAAGATGCTGGTCGAGGAGCTGCCGGAGTGGCTGGTGGCGGCCAGCCTCGCGCCGACGCCGTTCGCGGTGATGGGCCTGTCGACCGGCGCCGTCGCCGCCTACACCTACGCCCAGGAGCCCGGCCCGACCGTGGTGGCGATGGTGAGCCCCGCGGTGTTCACCGAGTGGGCCGACGCGGCCGAGTTCGGCCTCATCGACGAGCAGCGCTGGGCCGAGACCAACCCGCTCACCGGCACGTCGAGCGTCCCGCTGGCGATCTGGTGCGGCGAGGACGACGCGCTGGCCCCCGCGGCCAGGAAGCTGGCCACCCACACCGGGGCGAAGTCGTTCTTCGCGCCGGGGCAGGGCCACACCGCGCAGTACTGGACCTCGGTGATGCCCGAGGTGCTGCGCCACGTCGGCGAGTCCATCGGATAGCAGGCGGAATCGATCAAGGCGATTCGGCCGGTGGAATGCGCGTGCGGGCCTCGCGCGCGTGGGCTGCTGCCGAGCCGAATCGTCGGATCGCCCCCTTTGTCCGGTTGCCTGGCGATCAATGCCCATGATTCGATCATGGGATAGCGCCAGGTGGGTGATCGCTCATCTGTAACTTTCCACTACCGGCCGCTTTCTCGACCGATTCGGAAGGCTGGGTCCGGCCGATCCGAAGTGGTATAAACCAATTCGTCGCCCGCCTCCTCGGGTGCCGGATGAAGTACGCCGACAAGATGCTCTGAGTACGACGAACTGCGCACAAATACGCAGCCGATGGGCGGCCCCCGGTCGTCCCGTCGGCGCCTCGATCAGGTGGTGATCATGCGTTCGACCAGGTTGACGGTCATGGCGGCGGCAGCCGTGCTGGCGCTCGCCGGATGCGGCGGGGGCACCGGGGCGGGTGGCGGGGGCGGGGATGCCGCGCTCACCCTCCCGGGCGTCGACGACTACCTCAACGCGCCGTGCCCCGAGGTCGGCACCAAGCCCACCGGCAAGGAGTTCACCTACTGGTCGATGTGGACCGAGGACGAGCCGCAGGGCAAGGTCCTGAGCAAGGCGATCCGCTGCTTCCAGGACAAGACCGGCGTGAAGGTCAACGTGCAGTGGCTCGGCCGCAAGCTGCTCACCCAGAACGTCGCCCCGGCGCTGAACACCGACACCGTGCCCGACCTGTTCGACCAGGACATCAGCCAGGTCCGCGCCGCCGTCGTCGCCGCGGGCGGCACCCAGTCGGTGCAGGACGTGCTCGACTACAAGGTCGGCGAGGGCGACAAGGCCGTCCGCGACGTGATCTCCTCGGGCTACTACGACATGCCGCAGAACAAGCAGGACGACGGCGCGATCTTCTCCGTGCCGTACGAGATCCTGGGCAACGCCTGGTGGTACAACAAGGACCTGCTGCCCGACCTGGCCCCGCCGCAGACGATGGACGACCTGTTCGCCCTGTTCGACAAGGCGAAGGCCGACGGCATGGCCGCCATCGCCCAGGACGGCGACATCAACTTCTACAACGCCTACTTCTTCACCCAGATCGCCGCCCGCTACGTCGGCCCCGGCGGCCTGGCCAAGGCCGCGCAGGACAAGACCGGCAAGGCGTGGACCACCGAGCCGGGCTTCGGCCAGGCCGCCGCGCTGGTCGAGCGGATGGCCACCGGCGGCTACTTCATCGACGGCTGGGACGCCTCGAAGTTCCCGCAGGTGCAGCAGCGCTGGGCCGACGGCGAGGCCGCGTTCCTGTTCGTCGGCTCGTGGGGCCCGAGCGAGACCCGCGAGTACCTGAACAAGCAGGGCGGCGACAAGGGCATCAACTACGCCTCCTTCCAGTTCCCGACCCCCGACGGCGCGACCCACCGCATCGTCGAGCAGCTCCCGATCGGGTTCTCGGTGCCGAAGAAGGCCGCCCACCCCGACGCCGCCAAGGCGTTCATCGCCTACGTGCTCAACAAGGACATCCTCTCCGGCATCCCGGCCGTGGCCGACAACCTCACCCCGCGCCCGGACCTGCCCGTCCCGGACTCGCTCAAGGACGTCAAGGCCGCGCTGGAGGACCCGACCGCGGAGCGCGCGATCTTCATGGACGGCCTCGACGGGCTCGCCGCGGGCAAGTGGGTGGACAACGTGTTCTACCCGCTCAACAACGACCTGCTGAAGGGCTCGATCAGCGCCACCCAGTTCGTCGAGGGGCTGGCCGCCAAGCAGGCCGAGTTCTGGCGGACGGCGGGCTGATGCCCGCGCGGACCCTCCCGGGGGCGGGCGCGCCGTCCGCCTCCGGGGCGCACCTGGTGCGCAAGAAGCGGTTGTTCTGGCCGTTCCTGCTGCCCGCCGTGGGGCTCTACGTGCTGTTCATGGTCGTGCCGACGGTGGCCACGGTCGTGCTGGGCTTCACCAGGTGGCAGGGCGCGGGCGACACCCCGCGGTTCAACGGCGTCGGCAACTTCGCCGAGCTGCTCGCCTCCGACGCCTTCCTGCACTCCTTCCTCAACACCCTGCTCTACATCTTCGTGGCGGGCGTGGGCACGTTCCTGCTGGCCTTCCTGTTCACGATGGTGCTGCGCGAGATGCGCGGCGGGAAGCTGGTGCGGGCGATCCTGTTCTTCCCCAACGTCGTCGCGCCGGTCGCGCTGGGCATGTTCTTCAGCATCATCCTGATCTACCGGCCCAACCGGCAGGGCCTGGTCAACTTCCTGCTGGAGAGCGTCGGCCTGGACGGGGTGAAGTTCCTCGCGCCGCAGAACGTGACGTGGGTCGTCGTGGGCTGCCTGATCTGGGCGAGCGCGGGCTTCTACATCACGATCCTCATGGCCGCCGTCGACCGCATCCCGCCGTACCTCTACGAGGACGCCGACATCGCGGGCGCCTCGCCGTGGCAGAAGTTCCGCAACGTCACCCTCCCGCTCACCTGGGACGTCATCGGGGTGGCTGGCGTGCTGTGGACGATCAGCGCCATCAAGATCTTCGAGCTGGTGTTCGTGCTGGCCGGGCCGGGCACCTACTCCCCGCCGATCGAGTCCTGGACGCTGGGCCTCTACGTCTTCGACCGCTCCTTCGGCACCGCGGGCTCGCCGGAGTACGGCATGGCCTGCGCCGCGGCCGTGGTGATGATCGCGCTGGTGTCCGTCCTCGTCGTCGCGCTGCGCAGGCTCATGCGCCGCGACACCATCCAGTTCTGACAGGGGGTAAGGACGTGACCGTGTCTGCTCCTGAGGTCCCGGCGCCCCGGGCCCGGCGGCCCGACCGCACCCCGCCGCGCAAGCCGCGCCCGGCCCCGACCGCGCGCGGGTTCAGCCCGCTGCGGATCGTGGGCATGGCGTTCGTGTGGCTGTTCACCGCGCTCAACGTGGTGATCCTCTACTGGCTGGTGACCGCGGCGTTCAAGACGCCCATCGAGATCTTCAACAAGCCCTTCCACCTGCCCTACACCTGGTTCGAGCGCGGCGACCCGTTCCGCAACCTGCGCTACGCCTGGGAGAGCGCCGGTTTCGGCAGCGCCTTCCTGGTGACGGTGGTGCTGGTGGCGGTGTCGTCGGTGGTCATCGTGCTGGTGTCCGCGCCCGCGGCGTACGCGCTGACCAGGCTGGGCGTGCGCGGCAGCGGCGCGATGACGAACTTCATCGCCATCGGCATGGGCATCCCGTTCCAGACGCTGGTGATCCCGCTGTTCATCGGCATGGCCGACCTGGGGCTGACCAACAACCTGTTCGGCATGTTCCTGGTGTACGTGGCCCTGTCGCTGCCGTTCACCGTGTTCCTGCTGACCGGCTTCTTCAAGTCGCTGCCCGACGAGCTGGAGGAGGCCGCCGCGATCGACGGCGCCTCCCCGGTCCGCACGTTCTTCCGGGTGATGCTCCCGCTGGCCCGCGGCGGCCTGATCACCGCGTTGATCCTCAACGCGATCGGGCTGTGGAACGAGACGCTGCTGGCGATCGTGTTCCTCACCGACAACGCCAACTTCACCCTGGCCCGCGCGCTGTTCACGCTCTACGGCGCGGCGAGCTACCAGTCCGAGTACGGCGGCCTGATCGCGGGCGTGGCGATCGTCGTGCTCCCGATGCTGGTCATGTACGTCCTGCTGGCCCGCCGGATCATCACCGGCCTGACCCTCGGCGCGGGCAAGTGATCCGGCGCGGAAGGGAGTCCTGATGGCAACCGTCACCTTCGACGGGACCACCCGCTACTACGCGGGCAACCCCACCCCCGCGGTGGACACCCTCGACCTGCAGGTCGCCGACGGCGAGTTCCTGGTGCTGGTCGGCCCGTCCGGCTGCGGCAAGTCGACCACGCTGCGCATGCTGGCCGGCCTGGAGGGCGTCGACGACGGCGCGATCCGCATCGGCGAGCGCGACGTGACGAACCTGCCGCCGAAGGAGCGGGACATCGCGATGGTGTTCCAGAACTACGCGCTGTACCCGCACATGACCGTGGCCGACAACATCGGCTTCCACCTGAAGATCGCCAAGATGCCGAAGGAGGAGCGGGTCAAGCGGGTGCGCGAGGCGGCGGCCCTGCTGGACCTGGAGCCGTACCTGGAGCGCAAGCCCGCCAAGCTCTCCGGCGGCCAGCGCCAGCGCGTGGCGATGGGCCGGGCGATCGTGCGCCGCCCGCAGGTGTTCTGCATGGACGAGCCGCTGTCCAACTTGGACGCCAAGCTGCGCGTGCAGACCCGCACCCAGATCGCCTCCCTGCAGCGCCGCCTGGGCGTGACGACGATCTACGTCACCCACGACCAGACCGAGGCCATGACGATGGGCGACCGCGTCGCCGTCCTGCGCGACGGCATCCTCCAGCAGTGCGACACCCCCATCGGCCTGTTCGCCCGCCCCGCCAACGTCTTCGTGGCCGGTTTCATCGGCTCCCCGGGCATGAACCTCATCCCCGCCGCGGTCTCCGGCGACTCCGCGAAGGTCGGCGGCCTGTCCATCCCCCTGACCCCGACCCAGCGCACCGCCCTCACCTCCGACCGCGTGGTGATCGGCATCCGCCCCGAGGGCTGGACGATCGCCCCCACCGGCATCCCCGCGGTGGTCGAGGTAGTGGAGGAGCTGGGCAGCGACCAATACCTCTACTGCTCCTCCGACCTCCCCCACGTCGAGGTCGCGGAAAGCGCGGAAGAACGCGAAGCCCCCCACACCTTCACCGTCCGCACCCCCGGCATGTCCCCCTACCACCGCGGCGCCCGACTCTCCCTAACCCCCCAACCAGGCGCCATCCACCTCTTCGACGCCGCCACCGGCAACCGCCTCCCCGACTAGTCAAGGTGCGAGCGGCCCGGGATGAACCGCACAGCCACCACCCGGGCCGCTCGTCCTTTCGCTGAATGGCCCTTGGCCCTGCCCGTGCGGAACCGGCTTCTCTATCGGCAGCCTCATCGCGTCTCGCGCCTAATGAACGTGGTGCGTGCCGTTCCGCTCTCACCTCTTGCGGGCGTCGGCTGCTCTGCCCCTCACCCCTGGCTCCGCCGCGCCCGGAATGCGGCGACGTTGGTGCGGTTGGCGCAGCGGGAGCTGCAGAAGCGCTTGGCGCGGTTGGTGGAGGCGTCGAGGAAGTGGTTGCCGCAGGGGCAGCGGCCCCAGCGGTCCAGGCCGTGGCGGACGATGCCCTGGGCCAAACCCCACGCCGCCGCCGCGGCGACCTCCGTCGCCGGGGGCGCGTCCGCGTCCGCCACGTGGACGTGCCAGTTCCCCGTGTGGCCCGACAGCCGCGGCCGGGGCGGGTGGGCGGCGAGCAGGGCGTTGATGCGCTCCAGCACCGCGTCCCCATCCCGGTCCGCCGCGGCATCCAGCGCCGAGCGCACCGCTTCGGCCACCCTGCGCAACGCCGTCAGGTCGGCGTCCGTCGTCCGGTCGGCCCACCAGGGTTCGTCGTGGAGGGCGGCGCGGAGGGCCGGGAGGTCGGTCAGGTCGGCGTTGGCGAGGCGCAGCGCGACGTCGAGGTAATCGGCGTTGTCCATTCCCGGTCCTTACAGCTACGGTAAGGGGCGAACCCATCATTCGCATCTTACGGGGGAGGCGTCGTGCGGCGTCAGGTGCTCGCGCTGGCTGTGCCCGCGCTGCCGGTGCTCGCGGCCGAGCCGCTGTACCTGCTCGTCGACACCGCCGTCGTCGGCAGGCTGGGCGGCACCGAGTTGGGCGCGCTGGGCGTCGGCGCGGTGATCCTGGCCCAGCTGTCGACCCAGTTCACCTTCCTCTCCTACGGCACCACCGCCCGCGCCGCCCGCCTCTACGGCGCGGGCAGGCGGGAGGATGCCGTCGCCGAGGGCGTGCAGGCGACCTGGCTGGCGGCGGGCCTCGGCCTCATCATCGTCCTCATCGGACAGCTGCTGGCCGGTCCGCTCGTCCGGCTCCTCGCAGGTCCGGGCGAGCTCGCCGACGACGCCGAGTCCTGGGTCCGCATCGCCATCTGCGGCGCCCCGCTCATCATGATCACCCTCGCGGGCAACGGCTGGATGCGCGGCGTGCAGGACACCCGGTCGCCGCTGCGCTACGTGCTGGCGGGCAACGGCGTCTCCGCCGTCCTCTGCCCGCTCCTGGTGCACACCGCGGGCCTGGGCCTCAACGGCTCGGCCTTCGCCAACGTCGCCGGTCAGGCCGTGTCCGCGAGCCTGTTCCTCGCCGCGCTGCGCACCGCCGCGCTGCGCCCCCGCTGGGACATCATGCGCCGCCAGATCGTCCTCGGCCGCGACCTCGTCCTGCGCAGCCTGGCCTTCCAGGCGTGCTTCGTCTCCGCCATCGCCGTCGCCGCCCGGCACTCGGTGGCCGCGGCGGGCGCGCACCAGGTCGTGCTCCAGCTCTGGACGTTCCTGTCGCTGGTGCTGGACTCCCTGGCCATCGCGGCGCAGTCGCTGGTCGGCGCGGCCCTGGGCGCGGGCGACGCCCGCCGCGCCCGCGCGCTGGCCCGCGGCGTGACCGGCTACGGCCTGCTGGCGGGCGTGTGCTCGGGGATCGGCTTCGCCGCCGTCGCCGGGGTCCTGCCGCACCTGTTCACCGCCGACCCCGGCGTGCTCGCCGAGATCCCGCACGCCTGGTGGTTCTTCGTCGCCATGCAGCCGGTGGCGGGCGTCGTCTTCGCCCTCGACGGCGTCTTCCTCGGCGCGGGCGACACCCGCTACCTGCGCACCACGACCCTGCTGGCCGCCCTCGTCGGCTTCCTGCCGCTGATCTGGATCTCCCACGCCTTCGGCTGGGGTCTGGTCGGCATCTGGACGGGCCTGTCGGCGTTCATGGCCATCCGCCTGGCCGCCCTGCTCGCCCGCGCCCGCACCGCGCGCTGGGCGGTCGTCGGCGCGCCGGGGTGAGCAACCACACGTGAGCATGGCTAACTATCTGCGGGCGCGTCGGTTCTAATGTGGCGAGTCGATTGGAGTGCTGGGTGAGATCGCCGCGTGCGCTGGCCGTCTGGGGTGCGGCGGTGGTGGTGTACCTGCTGGCCGTCTTCAACCGCACGACCCTCGGCGTGGCCGGGCTGGAGGCCGCCGAGCGGTTCGGCATCGGGGCCGCGGCGCTGTCGGGGTTCACCGTGCTCCAGATCGGCGTCTACGCGGCCATGCAGATCCCGACCGGGCTGCTCGTCGACCGCTTCGGCCCGCGCGTGACGCTGACCGCCGCCGCCCTGCTCATGGGCTCCGGCCAGCTCCTCTTCGCCCTCGCGGGCTCCTACGCCCCCGCCCTCGTCGCGCGCGGCGTGCTCGGCCTCGGCGACGCCCTCGCCTTCGTCAGCGTCCTGCGCCTGGTCGCCGCCCACTACACGCCTCGCAGGTACCCGACGCTCACCGCGGCGACCGCGGCCCTGGGCTCGGTCGGCAACTTCGCCGCCACCGTCCCCCTGACGCTGCTGCTCGCCCACACCGGCTGGACGACCGCCTTCGCCGCTATCGGCCTGGTCACCGCCGGGTACGCGGTCGTGGTCGTCTGGCGGGTGCGCGACGCGCCTGCGGGGGAGGAGCCGCAGCGCAGCGACGCGGTCGGCGTGCGCCAGACCCTCGACCAGGTCCGGCAGGCGTGGCGGGTGCCCGGCACCCGGCTGGGCTTCTGGGTGCACATGTCCACCTGCTTCGCCCCCAACGTCCTCGGCCTGCTGTGGGGCCTGCCGTACCTGGTCCAGGTGCACGGCCTGACCGCACCGCAGGCGGGCGCGGTGCTCAGCCTGATGGTCGTCGTGGCGATGCTCTGCGGCCCGGTGATCGGCGAGCTGATCGGCCGCCGCCCCGCGGCGCGGCTGCCCATCGTCCTGGCCTACCTCGGCGCGGCCACGCTCATCTGGGCGCTGATCGTCGCCTTCGCGGGCGGGCTGCCGACGCCGCTGGTCGTCGCCGCCTTCGCCGTGCTGGCCGCGGGCGGGCCGATGTCGGGCATCGCCTTCGCCATCGTCCGCGACTACAACCCGCTGCGGCGCGTGGGCACCGCCAGCGGCATCGCCAACGTCGGCGGCTTCGGCGCGACCACCGCCGCGGCGCTGGCCGTCGGCCTGCTCATCGGCGGCGACGCGGCCGCGGCCGGGGCCGCGCAGTTCCGGCTGGCCTTCGCCGCCCTCCTGGTCATGCTCGTGGCCGGGTCGTGGCGCACGGTGGTGTGGTGGTTGCGCGCCCGGGCTGTGGTGCTGGCCAAGGTGGAGGCCGGGGAGGCGGTGCCGGTGCAGATCCGCCGCCGTGCCTGGGACATCGCCCGCGCCGCCTAGGATTCGCCGCGTAGGATTCTCGGTCGTGTCTTCTCGCCCTGCTGTGCCGCCGGGGCTTGTCGTCGTCGACAAAGCACCCGGCATGACCTCCCACGACGTCGTCGCCCGGGTCCGCCGCATCATCGGCACCCGCAAGGTCGGCCACGCCGGGACCCTGGACCCGATGGCCACCGGCGTCCTCGTCCTCGGCGTGGAGCGCGCCACCAAGCTCCTCGGGCACCTGGCCCTGGACCGCAAGGTCTACCTGGCCACGATCCGCCTGGGCACCGCGACGACCACCGACGACGCCGAGGGCGAGCACCTGTCCGAGCCCGACCCCGCCGTGCTGGCCGGGGTGACCGACGCGGCCGTCGCCGCGGGCGTGGCCGCCCTGACCGGCCCCATCGAGCAGGTCCCCAGCTCCGTCAGCGCCGTCAAGATCGACGGCAAGCGCGCCTACGCCCGCGTCCGCGCGGGCGAGGACGTGGTCATCCCCGCCCGCCCGGTCACCGTGCACCGCTTCGACGTGCTGGCCACCCGCCGCGACGACAAGGCCATCGACATCGACGTCATGGTCGAGTGCTCCTCGGGCACCTACGTGCGCGCCCTGGCCCGCGACCTGGGCGCGGCCTTGGGCACCGGCGGCCACCTCGCCGAGCTGCGCCGCACCCGGGTCGGCCCGTTCGACCTGCGCGTGGCCCGCACGCTGGAGGCCCTGCAGGACGCCCCCGGCCTGTCGCTGGACCTCGACGCCGCCGTCGCCGCCGCCTTCCCGCGCCGCGACCTCGACCGCGTGGAGTCGATCGCCCTGTCCCACGGCAAGCGGCTGCCCGCCGCGGGCATCGCCGGGACCTACGGGATGTTCGACCCCGCGGGCCGGGCGCTGGCGCTCGGCGTGGACGAGGGCAAGACGGCCAAGGCGCTCGTCGCCCTGGCGGTCTAGGCTCATCCCCGTGCAGCGATGGAGAGGGCTTGACGACCTGCCGGGGGGATGGGGGCGCTGCGTCGCCACCATCGGCGTGTTCGACGGGGTGCACCGCGGGCACCAGGCGCTCATCAGCCGGGCGGTGAAGCTCGCCGCCGAGAAGGACGTGCCCAGCGTGGTCGTGACCTTCGACCCGCACCCGGCGGAGGTGGTGCGCCCGGGCAGCCACCCGGCGCAGCTGACCACGCTCGCCCGCAAGGCCGAGCTGGTCGAGCAGCTGGGCGCGGACGTGTTCTGCGTGCTCCCCTTCACCCCCGAGCTGTCCAAGGTGCCAGCCGACGAGTTCGTCCACGAGTTCCTGGTCGAGCGGCTGCACGTGGCCGCCGTGGTGGTGGGGGAGAACTTCACCTTCGGCCACCGCGCCCTGGGCACCGTCGAGCTGCTCACCAAGTACGGCAACCGCTTCGGCTTCGCCACCGAGGGCGCGAGCCTGGTCGGCGGGGAGGTCACCTTCTCGTCGACCTACATCCGCGCCTGCATCGACGCGGGCGACGTCCGGGCCGCCGAGGCCGCGCTCGGCCGCCCGCACCGGGTCGAGGGCATCGTCGTGCGCGGCGACCGGCGGGGCCACCAGCTCGGCTTCCCGACCGCGAACCTCTCCACCCCCCGCTACACCGCCATCCCCGCCGACGGCGTGTACGCCTGCAAGTTCCACCTGCCCAACCGCGCGCCCATGACCGCGGCCGTCTCCGTCGGCACGAACCCGACCTTCTCCGGCCGCGAGCGCCGGGTGGAGGCGTTCGTCCTCGACGTGGACGAGGACTTCTACGGCCAGCGCGTCGCCCTGGACTTCCACGAGCGCATCCGCCCGATGGAGCGGTTCGACACCACCGAGGCCCTCGTGGAGCAGATGCACGACGACGTCGCCCGCACCCGCGCGCTGCTGGACGGCGAATAGGCCGAATCCCTACGGAAGGTGATGAACACCTGGCAAGATACGGCCGGGTCGTAGGGAGAGAGGCCGACAAGGTGGAGGACCACAAGATCGTCCAGCGCAACATCGCGCTGCAGCGCGAGTGGTACGGGGAGCCGTTGGGCGATCGGGTGCGCAGGCTGGTGGTGGCCTTCGACACCTCGCAGGCCAACCTCGCCGACGTGCTGGGGATCAGCGCGCCGATGCTGAGCCAGGTGATGAGCGGGCGCCGGGCCAAGATCGGCAACCCGGCCGTGCTGGCCCGGCTGATCATGCTGGAGCGCAAGATCCTCACCCCCGAGGTGGCCTCCGGGGCCAAGGAGCACCTGCAGAAGGCGCTGGAGGACGTGCGGGTCTCCAAGCCAGCCGTGACCCGCGACAGCCTGCCGGTCGACGTGGGCCGCAGCGCGATCATGGCCCTGCGCAGGCTCATCGCCCCCGACGACCTCACCCAGGCCGCCGAGCTGCTCGACCAGCGCTTCCCCGAGCTGGCCGACCTGCTGCGCCGGGCCGGGAGGCACCGGGTGTGACGAGGTTCTTCGCCGCCTTCCCCCTGCCCGACCACGTCGCCGACCACCTCGCCGCCGCCCTGCCGCCCTTCCCCGCCGGGGTCCGCCCCGAGCCCCGCCACCACTGGCACATCACCGTCGCCTTCTACGGCGCGACCGGCTTCCCCGGGATGCCGTGGCTCACCGGGCGTGTCCAAGACCACCCCGCGCCGCGGATCCGGCTGCGCGGCGTCGGCGTGTTCCCCGGGGTGACCTGGATCGGCGTGGCCGCCGACCTCGACGCGCTCAACGCCGCCGCGGTCGTGGAAAAGGAGTCGCGCCCCTACGTCCCGCATGTCACGATCGGCAGGCAGCAGCGCCCTGGTGGATGGGCGCCCGACCTGGCCGATTACCGCGGCCCGGAATGGATCGCCCCCGAGTTGGCGTTGTACTCGAGCGAGCAGGGGCGCTACACCCGGGTGGGTGGCGTGCGGCTTCGGCCAGCCCCCACCTGCTAACCTTGCGTTTTGGGTCCGGCTGCGGTCCGTGGCGGCCGGTACCGACGCACCACCCAGCACGGCACAACACGATCAAGGAGAACACCCAGTGGCGCTGTCCACCGCGGAGAAGAAGTCGATCCTGGCCGAGTACGGCGTGCACGACTCGGACACCGGATCGCCGGAGGCGCAGGTCGCGCTGCTGACCAAGCGCATCCGCGACCTCACCGAGCACCTGCGCACGCACAAGCACGACCACCACTCGCGGCGCGGTCTGCTGCTGCTGGTCGGCCGCCGTCGGCGGCTGCTGAACTACCTGACCAAGGTGGACATCGAGCGCTACCGGTCGCTGATCCAGCGGCTCGGCCTGCGCCGCTAGCCATCCGGGGGGAGTGACCGACCGCGGTCGCTCCCCCCGTCCACAACACAACCGAGGAAATAGGGCTCGCGCACTTCAGGACAGGTTCGCCGGTCCTCGGTAGTGGCTTCCGGGTGGGGTAACCCGGTGGCTTCGATCGATGACCGGCCTCGTCCGAACCGCGCACCTGCTTGTGCCCCCGCGCGCCCACAGGATGAGGAGAACCATGACTGAACCGACCGTGCACGAGACCACGGCGACCATCGACAACGGCGCCTTCGGCACCCGCACCGTCCGCTTCGAGACCGGCCGCCTGGCCCGCCAGGCCGCGGGCAGCGTCGTCGCCTACCTGGACGAGGAGACGATGCTCCTCTCGGCGACCACCGCGTCGAAGCACCCGAAGGAGCAGTTCGACTTCTTCCCGCTCACGGTGGACGTCGAGGAGCGCATGTACGCCGCGGGCCGCATCCCCGGCGCGTTCTTCCGCCGCGAGGGCCGCCCCTCCACCGACGCGATCCTGGCCTGCCGCCTGATCGACCGGCCGCTGCGCCCGTCGTTCGTCGACGGCCTGCGCAACGAGATCCAGGTCGTCGTCACCGTGATGAGCCTGCACCCGCAGGACCTCTACGACGTGGTGGCCATCAACGCCGCGTCCGCGTCCACCCAGCTGGCTGGCCTGCCGTTCTCCGGCCCGGTCGGCGGCGTGCGCGTGGCCCTGATCGAGGGCCAGTGGGTCGCGTTCCCGACCTACGAGCAGCTGGAGAAGGCCGTGTTCGACATGGTCGTCGCCGGGCGCGTGGTCGGCGACGACGTGGCGATCATGATGGTCGAGGCCGAGGCCACCGACAACGTGATCGACCTGGTCGAGGCGGGCGCGCAGGCGCCCACCGAGGAGGTCGTGGCCGCCGGTCTGGAGGCCGCCAAGCCCTTCATCAAGGTGCTCTGCGACGCCCAGGCCGAGCTGGCCTCGCTGGCCGCCAAGGAGACCGCCGAGTTCCCGGTGTTCCCGGCCTACCAGCCCGACGCCTTCGAGGCCGTCGCCGCGGCCGTGGGCGACGAGCTGGCCCAGGCGCTGACCATCGCGGGCAAGCAGGAGCGGGAGAGCCGCCTCGACGAGGTCAAGGCGCTGTGCCTGGAGAAGCTGGCCGCCGACGACGCCTTCGAGGGCCGCGAGAAGGAGATCGGCGCCGCGTTCCGGTCGCTGAACAAGAAGCTGGTCCGCCAGCGCATCCTCCGCGAGAAGGTGCGCATCGACGGCCGCGGCCTGACCGACATCCGCCAGCTCGGGGCCGAGGTGGCCGTGGTGCCGCGGGCGCACGGCTCGGCGCTGTTCGAGCGCGGCGAGACCCAGATCCTGGGCGTCACCACGCTGAACATGCTGCGCATGGAGCAGACGATCGACTCCCTCTCCCCGGAGACGACCAAGCGCTACCTGCACCACTACAACTTCCCGCCGTTCTCCACCGGGGAGACGGGCCGGGTCGGCTCGCCCAAGCGGCGCGAGATCGGCCACGGCGCGCTGGCCGAGCGGGCGCTCATCCCCGTGCTGCCCAAGCGCGACGAGTTCCCCTACGCCATCCGCCAGGTGTCCGAGGCGCTGGGCTCCAACGGCTCGACCTCGATGGGCTCGGTCTGCGCGTCCACGATGTCGCTGCTCAACGCCGGTGTCCCGCTCAAGGCGATGGTCTCGGGCATCGCCATGGGCCTGGTCTCCGACGAGGTGGACGGCAAGACCGAGTACGTCGCGCTGACCGACATCCTCGGCGCCGAGGACGCCTTCGGCGACATGGACTTCAAGGTCGCGGGCACCAAGGAGTTCGTCACCGCCCTGCAGCTGGACACCAAGCTCGACGGCATCCCGTCGGCGGTGCTGGCCGGGGCGCTCGGCCAGGCGCGCGACGCCCGGCTGACGCTGCTGGAGGTCATGGCCGAGGCCATCGACCGCCCGGACGAGATGAGCGCCTACGCCCCGCGGGTGACCTCGGTGAAGATCCCGGTCGACAAGATCGGCGAGGTGATCGGCCCCAAGGGCAAGATGATCAACTCCATCACCGAGCAGACCGGCGCCGACATCTCCATCGAGGACGACGGCACGATCTACGTCGGCGCGGCGGACGGCCCGTCGGCCGAGGCGGCGATCGGCATGATCAACGCCATCGCGAACCCGCAGCTGCCCAAGGTCGGCGAGCGGTTCCTCGGCACCGTGGTGAAGACGGCCGCCTTCGGCGCGTTCGTCTCGCTGCTGCCCGGCAAGGACGGCCTGATCCACATCTCCAAGCTCGGCGGGGGCAAGCGGATCAACAAGGTCGAGGACGTGGTCAAGGTCGGCGACAAGCTCCGCGTGGAGATCGCCGACATCGACCAGCGCGGCAAGATCAGCCTGGTCCTGGTCAAGGACGAGGAGGCCGCCGAGACCAAGCAGGACGACGCGGCCGAGGCGACCGCGCAGCCGTGACATCGCGCACGTCGGCGGCCGCGGGCACCAGCGGTGCCCGCGGCCGCCCGCCGCGCAGCACCGGAACGCCCGGGCACATGCAGCGCCCGGGCAGCACGGTGCTGCTGGACCGCACCGCCGACGGCGCCGAGGTCAAGCGCACCCTGCTGCCCGGCGGCCTGCGGGTGATCACCGAGCGGATGCCCGGGGTGCGCTCGGCGGCCGTCGGCATCTGGGTCGCCGTCGGCTCCCGCGACGAGCCGCTGTCGGTCGCAGGCGCGGCGCACTACCTCGAACACCTGCTGTTCAAGGGCACCGCGAAGCGCTCGGCGGCGCAGATCGCCGAGGAGATCGACGCCGTGGGCGGGGAGCTCAACGCCTTCACCGCCAAGGAGCACACCTGCTACTACGCGCACGTCATCGACGACGACCTGCCGCTGGCGATGGACCTGGTGGCCGACGTCGTCTTCGACGCCCTGTGCGCCGAGGCGGACGTGGAGACCGAGCGCGGGGTGGTGCTCGAGGAGATCGCCATGCGCGACGACGACCCCGAGGACCTGCTGCACGACGCCTTCTGCGGCGCGCTGCTGGCCGACCACCCGCTGGGCAGGCCGGTCCTGGGCACCGAGCAGTCGATCACCGCGATGACCCGCGGCGCGCTCAACGGCTTCTACCGCCGCCGCTACACCATGCCGCGCATGGTGCTGGCCGTGGCGGGCAACGTCGAGCACCGCCAGGTGCTCGGCTTGGTGCGCAAGGGTTTGCGCGACCGGCTGGCGGGCGACAAGACCCCCGTCGCCCCGCGCGCAGGCCGCGCCCGGGTGGGCAACCGGCCCCGGCTGGTCCTGCACACCGACGACACCGAGCAGGCGCACCTCATGCTGGGCGTGCGCGCGCTCGACCGGCACGACGAGCGCCGCTTCACCCTGGGCGTGCTCAACGCGGCCCTCGGCGGCGGGATGAGCTCGCGGCTGTTCCAGGAGGTCCGCGAGCGGCGCGGCCTGGCCTACCAGGTGTACTCCTCGGTCGCCTCCTACGCCGACACCGGCCACCTGTCCGTCTACACCGGATGCCAGCCCGACCGCCTCGGCGAGGTGGCCGGGGTGGTGCGCCAGGTGCTCGGCCAGGTCGCCCGGGAGGGGCTCACCGACGCCGAGGTCGCCCGCGGCAAGGGCCAGCTGCGCGGCGGGCTGGTGCTCGGGATGGAGGACACCGGCTCGCGCATGTCGCGCATCGGCAAGGGCGAGCTGGCCTACGGCGACTACCTCTCGGTGGAGGAGACGCTGGCCCGCATCGCCGCGGTGACCGCGGAGGACGTGGCCCGGCTGGCCCGGGAGATCCTGACCCGCCCGCTCGCCGCCGCCGTGGTCGGCCCCTACGCTCACATCGACGACGTCCCGCAGGAGCTGCACGAGGTGACCAGGTGACGATTCGGGTGGGCGTGCTCGGCGCCCGGGGCCGGATGGGCGCGCAGGTGTGCCAGGCGGTCGAGGCCGCCCCGGACATGGAGCTCGTCGCCAAGGTCGACACCGGCGACGCGCTCGCCGACCTCGCCGACGTCGGCGTCGAGGTCGTGGTCGACTTCACCCACCCCGACGTGGTGATGGGCAACCTGCGCTTCTGCGTCGACCACGGCATCCGCGCCGTCGTCGGCACCTCCGGCTTCGACGACGCCAAGCTCGCCGAGCTGCGCGGGTGGCTGGCGGCCAAGCCGGAGCTGGGCGTGCTGATCGCCCCCAACTTCGCCCTCGGCGCGGTGCTGACGATGAAGTTCGCGGAGCTGGCCGCGCGCTACTACGACACCGTCGAGATCATCGAGCTGCACCACAACCGCAAGGCCGACGCGCCGTCGGGCACCGCGGCCCACACCGCCCGCCTGGTCTCCCAGGCCCGCGCCGCGGCCGGGCTCGGCCCCGTCCCGGACGCCACGACGTCCGAAGTGGACGGTGCGCGGGGGGCGTCGGTGGACGGCGTGCGGGTGCACTCGGTGCGCCTGGGCGGCCTCGTGGCCCACCAGGAGGTGCTCTTCGGCGGCACGGGGGAGACGCTGACCCTGCGGCACGACTCGCTGGACCGCACCTCGTTCATGCCGGGCGTGCTGCACGGCGTGCGCGCCGTGCTCGACCGGCCGGGCCTGGTCGTGGGCCTGGAGAACGTGCTGGAGCTGTAGATGTCCGCGCGCACGGTCTCGTGGGTGCTGGCCGCGGTGGTGGTGGTCTACTTCGTGCTGCTCGGCGGCCGGGCCGTCGAGCTGTTCCGCGACGGGCGGCCGGTGGCGGTGGCCTTCGGCGTCGGCGTCCTGCTGCTGCCCCTGGTCGGCGCGTGGGTCCTGTGGTCGACCCTGCGCTTCGGCATCCGGACCCAGGAGCTGGGCCGTCGGCTGGCGGCCGAGGACGGCCTCCCGGACACCTCCGGGTTGCCCCGGATGCCGTCCGGGCGGGTCGACCGGGCGGCGGCGGACGCCTGGTTCGAGGAGCGCCGGGCCGAGGTCGAGGCCAGCCCCGAGGACTGGCGCGCGTGGTACCGCCTCGCCGTCGCCTACGACGTGGCGGGCGACCGCACCCGCGGCCGCAGGGCCATGCGGCGGGCGCTCGACCTGGCCGGATGAGGGTTGCACAGAAAGATGATCTACATCACATGATCACCTTCTGGTGATCACATTTGCGGCGAAGGCGGCAAATGACCTCGCCTTGCCCCCAGCTTGATCGATGCGCGCTCACCAGCCGCTACCGCGTTCATCCAATTATCCACAATGGATGTTGGTCGGGCGGTTAGCCTCCGATCCGGGCGTCCGAACATGGCGCCCATCACACTGGGAGGCAACATGTTGATCCGCAAGGCAGCCGCGGTCGTCGCGGCTGGCGCCGCCGCGTTCGCTTTGTCTGCTGGTACCGCCCAGGCCGCCGACACGACGTACCTGTACGTCGGGCCGCTGAGCCACTGCCAGGACACCGGCAACCGCGGCGTGGCGGGCGGGGTCTTCTCGTCCTACACCTGCCAACTGGGGATCGCGGGCTACAGCGTCTACGTCACCGCTGCGCCCGGCTGGGTCAGCGGGGTCTACCTGAACACCTTCGGCTCGGCGTTCAACACCATCGAGACCTGCGCCCAGACCGGGGCCAACGGGGTGGCCGCCGGGGTGTTCACGTCCTACAACTGCCAGCTCGGGATCGCGGGCTACAGCCTGACGGTCGCGGGCTGACGCGCTGGCCGGCGCCGGGTCCCCCGGCGCCGGTACCGTCGCCCGCGTGGACCTCGACCAGCACCGGAGCGCGCTGCGCGCCTACTGCTACCGGATGCTCGGCTCCCCGTTCGACGCCGAGGACGCCGTCCAGGAGACCTTCCTGCGGGCCTGGCGGGCGCGGGAGCGGTACGACCCAGACCGGCCGCTGCGCGCGTGGCTGTTCGCCATCGCCACCAACGTCTGCCTCGACGCCCTGCGCTCGGCGTCGCGCCGCGTGGGGCCGCTGGTGGGCGACCCGGCGGTCGGGCCGGACATCGGCGAGCCCCTGCCGGGCGCCGCGTGGGTGCTGCCCGCCCCGGTCGACCCCGCCTTGGCGGTGGAGGAGCGCGAGTCGGTCCGGCTGGCCTTCGTGGCCGCGCTCCAGGTGCTCCCGCCGCGCCAGCGGGCCGTGCTGATCCTGCGGGACGTGCTGGCCTGGCGGGCCGACGAGGTGGCCGAGCTGCTGTCCTCGACCATCGCGTCGGTGAACTCGGCCCTGCAGCGCGCCCGGGCGGCGCTGCCCGCAGTCGCCCCGGAATCGGACCCCGACGAGGACCTGCTCGCCGCCTACTGCCGGGCCTTCTTGGACCACGATGTGGACGGTCTCGTCGCATTGCTGCACGAAGACGTCACCACGTCGATGCCCCCGTTCACCTGGTGGCTGCGCGGCCGGGACGCGGTGCGGGCGTCGATGGAGCACGGCACCTACTGCATCGGCCACACCCTGGTGCCGGTGCCGGGCGGGTTCGGCCAGTACGACGCGGCGGGCCAGCCGTTCGCGCTGGTCAAGCTGGGTGCGGTCGACGGCGTGCTGACCTCGGCGACGACGTGGCTGATGCCCGAGCTGTTCGAGGTCTTCGGCCTGCCGATGAGTTCTCCCGCGCCCGCCCGTAGTGGTAGGTGAAGGGAGGTTCTATGGAACCCAGGATTGAGGACCGGCCGGAGATCGCCTACGCGGGCATCGCGGAGACCGCGACGCTGGCCGAGTGGGGCCGGGTGAACGCGCTGGTCCCGGAGGTCCACGGGTGGCTGGCCGCGCGCGGCGTCGAGCCCGTGGGCCCGCCGCTGTACCGCTACTACGCCGGGGACGTGGGCACGCCGATCGAGGTGGAGGTGGGCTGGCCGGTGCCCGCGGGCGCCGACCTGGCGGGCGACGACCGCGTCCGCCTGCGCACCCTGCCCGCGGGCCGCTACGCCGTGCTGGTCCACCGCGGCCACCCGGACAGCATCGGCCAGTCCTTCGGCGTGCTGGAGGAGTGGTCGGCCCGCACGGGCGTGACCTGGGACGTCACCGACGGCCGCTGGGCGTGCCGGTACGAGTCCTACCGGTCCGACCCGGTCACCGAGCCCGACCCAGCACGATGGGAGACGGAGATTGCGTACCTGATCAGGGCGTGAGGGGGCAGTATGGGGGCATGTGCAGGAGTATCAAGACGCTCAGGCCCCCATACACCGACGACCCCGGTGTCGAGGACGTCCAGGCCGCGGCGCGCCAGTACGTCCGCAAGATCTCCGGCTTCCACCGCCCGGCCCCGCACAACGCGGAGGTCTTCGAGCGCGCGGTGGCCGCCATCGCCGCCGCCACCGAGGAGCTGCTCGACGGCCTGGTCGTCAAGGGCGCCCGTCCGGGGGCGAAGGAAGCCAGCTAGGGGACCGCGGGGCTAGTGGAACCACCCGTGGAACAGCGCCGGCGAGGCCGCCAGCAGGCTGAACCGGACGAACCGCCCCGCGATCCCCGCGCTCAGGAACGCCGCCACCTTCATCCGCACCAGCCCGGCCAGCACCGTCATCGCCATGAACGGCGGCAGCCCCGCCACCGCGCTGACGCTGTACGTGCCGAACATCCAGTGCGGGTGCGCCTCGCACTTCTCCCGCAGCCAGGCGACCCACGCCCGGATGCGCTTGGTCCGCTGCTGCCAGCGCAGCCGCCGCTCGGTCATCGCCTTCTCCCGCCTGCGCAGGAACCTCGGCAGGTGGATCGAGCCGCGGGCGGCGTAGTAGTAGAACAGCTTGCCGCCCACGTGCCCCACCGCGACGACCGCCGCGATCAGCGCCCACGGGATGTCCGGGCGCTGGAGCGCCAGCCCGACGATGAACAGCTCGACGTTGACGAACGGGATCAGCGCCGACCCGAGCGCGACCGCGAGCGCAACGCACAGCCACGTCCACACGAGTCGGAACCCCCTGAGCAGTACCCCGTGACCAAGACGTTACCTGATCCATCCCCACACGGGCAGCGGAACCGGACCTGTACTCCAGATAGTCACCGCCGCGGCCCCGCGCGTTACTCACTCCAGGGGCAGGGCCACCGGACCGGTGAAGCGGATTTCGCGCAGCGGGCGGCCCCCGGCGTCGAGCGTGCGCAGGACGCCGTCGGGGGTCCAGCCCGCGCGCTGGTAGAACCGCTTGCCCGCGGTGTTCTGCTCGGGCGTCCACGCGATGGCCCTGGTCATGCCCGCCCCGCGCAGCGCGTCGACGGCGGCGGCCAGCAGCCGGGTGCCGTGGCCCCTGCGGCCCCAACGGGGCTCGACCAGCAGGGTGGCGACCAGGCCGACGGTGGCCGCGTCCGGGGCCGGGCTGCCGTCGGCGGCGGCCGACTCCGACTCCGGGGACGGGCCCGCGCTGCAGAAGCCCACCACCCAGCGGCCTTCGGTGGCCACCAGGACGCTGGCGGGGCCCTGCTCGACCGTCCGCAGCCACTGGGTGGCGGCGGCCTCGGCGTCGAGGCTGGCGAGGACGTCGGGGGGCAGGAGGTCGGCGTAGCCCGTCTGCCAGGTCGTGACCTGGATGCGGGCGATCTCGGCGACATCCGTCGGCAGGGCGGGGCGCACGGCGGCTTCGGCCATGCCGGGGAACCTATCGGGCGTGGCGGGATGTTGGCGCAGCGCGTCGGAATAACCGATGAACAAGTGTCGGTGGTTCGTGCGAGGCTGCGGGCATGGGTTCGCGCACTTGGTTGGCGTGGGCGGCGCTGTGGGTCGTCTACGTGGTCTGGGGATCAACCTACCTGGGGATCAGGCTCACCCTGGAGTCGATGCCCCCGCTGCTGTCCGCCGGTTTCCGGTTCGTCGCCGCAGGCCTGCTGCTGGGGCTGCTCGTGGTGCTGGTGGCCGGGCCGAAGGCGCTGCGGATGACCTGGCCGCAGTTCGGCACGGCCGCGCTCGTCGGCCTGCTGCTGCCCGCCTGGGGCAACGGGCTGGTGGTGGTCGCCGAGCGGCACGTGGCCTCCGGCCTGGCGGCGCTGCTGGTCGCGGCCATCCCGCTCTACGTCGTCGTGCTGCGGCGGGTGCTGGGGGAGCGCCCGCCGCGGGTGACGCTGGTGGGGGTGGGGATCGGCCTGGCCGGGCTGGCCGTGCTGCTGCTGGGCGGGCCGGTGGCGGGCACCCACGGGTCGGCGTGGTTCGGGCCGTGGCTGGTGCTGCTGGCCGCCCTGGGCTGGTCGGTGGGGACCGTGCTGAGCACCCGGCTGCCGAACCCGGCCAACCCGTTCGCCATGGCGGCCGCGGAGATGCTGGTCGGCGGCGTCGCGCTGACCGTCGGCGGCTGGGTCGTCGGCGAGCGCGTGGACCTCGGCGCGATCACCCCGACGGCCTGGTGGGCGTGGGGGTACCTGGTGGTGTTCGGCGCGTTCGCGTTCAGCTCCTACATCTTCGCGCTGGGCAGGCTGCCGGTGTCGACCGTGGCCACCTACGCCTACGTCAACCCGCTCATCGCGGTGGTCCTGGGTTACCTGGTGGCCGACGAGGTGTTCGGGCCGTGGCAGCTCGTGGGCGGCGCGGTGGTCCTGGTGGCCGTCGTGCTGGTCGTGCGGGCGGAGCGGCGGGCGAAGGTGTCGGGGCCGGATGGCACCATGCGCGGGATGAGCGAGGTGCGCCGATGACCGAGACCATGACCACCGCGGCCGCGCGCCGGACCGCGCTGGCCGCCCAGGGCTTCGCCGAGGCCAGGCCCGCGGGCGAGCCGACCCGCAGGCACCTGGCCAAGGTGCTCTCCCGGGTCCGGCTGCTCCAGCTGGACTCGGTCAACGTCGCCGTCCGCGCCCACTACATGCCGGTCTTCTCCCGCATCGGCGGCTACGACCAGGCCCTGGTCGACGACGCCGCGTGGCGCCCGAGCGCCCGCAAGCCGCGCATGCTGGTCGAGTACTGGGCGCACGTCGCCAGCCTCATCCCGGTCGAGGACTGGCCGCTGCTGCGCTGGCGGATGCGCTACTACGAGACCCGCTACGCCGACTTCCTGCGCCGCGACAACGTCAACATCAGCGGCCTGATCGATGACGTCCTCACCGCCGTCAAGGAGCTGGGCCCGATCAGCGCGGGCGCGCTGGAGACCGAGCTGGGCGGCGGCACGCCCCGCCCGCGCGGCGGCTGGTGGAACCGGTCGGACGTCAAGCACACCTGCGAGTACCTCTTCGCCGTCGGCGCCCTCACCACCGGCACCCGCCGCGGCTTCCAGCGCCTCTACGACCTCCCCGAGCGCGTCCTCCCCGCCGACGTCCTCACCCGCGAGGTCCCGACCGACGAGTGCGCCCGCGAGCTGATGCGCTCGGCAGCCATCGCCCACGGCATCGGCACCGAGTTCGACCTGCGCGACTACTACCGCCTGCCCCCGGAGATGGCCCGCACGGCGCTGCTGGAGCTGGTCGACGCGGGCGAGCTGATCCCCACGACCATCCCCGGCTGGCGCCACCCGGCCTACCGCCACGCCGAAGCCCGCACCCCGCGCGCGATCCGCGGCCGCGCCCTCCTCTGCCCCTTCGACCCCCTGGTCTGGGAGCGCGACCGCACCGAGCGCCTGTTCGGCTTCCACTACCGCATCGAGATCTACGTCCCGGAGCCCAAGCGCCAGTACGGCTACTACGTCTTCCCCTTCCTCCTCGACGGCGCCCTCACCGCCCGAGTCGACCTCAAAGCCGACCGCGCCGCCAACACCCTCCGCGTCCACGGCGCCTTCAGCGAGTCCGGAGTGGACACCGCGCGGGTGGCGGCCGAACTCGCCGCCGAACTCCGCGAAATGGCCACCTGGCTCGGCCTCCCCTCCATCACCCTCGGCGACCGCGGCGACCTGATCGCCCCCTTGGCCGCCCACGTCTAGGCCCTCGACGCAGGTCCTGAACGCGGGCGCCAGCTAGCGGGTTCGGACACGCGGCGAAGGGGGTGCCGCCGCTCGGTGATGTGCGGGTGTGTCGCCGCGCGGTGCGGCAGCCTCGTTGGCCCCCGAAGGGTGTCCCGCGTGCTGCCCACCCCGGGAAAGAGGCCATCCCGAGGGTCCTACCATCGGACGACTATCGCAGGAGGCGCCGTGACCGCTCTCAGCCCGGCTACCCGGCACCACGCGCGGGGGACCGTGTTCATCCTGGCTGCGTCGGTGGCTTTCGGGAGTTCCGGGCCGTTGGCGAAGCCTGCGATGCAGGCCGGGTTGGCGCCGATGCAGGTGGCGGCGCTGCGGGCCGTGCTGGCGGCTGCGGTGCTGCTCGCCGTCGTCGGCGCGACGATGCCCGGGGTGCTGCGGGTGCGCCGCGAGCAGTGGCCGTTGCTGGTGGCCTACGGGCTCACCGGGGTCGCCGCGGTGCAGGCGTTGTTCTTCATCGCCGTCTCCCGGCTGCCGGTCGGCGTGGCGATGCTGCTGGAGTACACCTCGCCCGTCCTCGTCGCCCTCTGGGTGCGCTTCGTGCGCAAGACGCGGTTGTCGGCGTTGTCGTGGACCGGCACCGTGCTCGCCCTGGGCGGCCTCACGCTCGTCGCCCAGGTCTGGACGGGCCTGCGGCTGGATCTGGTCGGCTTGGTCGCGGGCATCGGCGCGGCCGTCGCGTCGGCGGGCTACTACCTGCTCGGCGAGCGCGGCGCGGGTCAGCATCACCCGATCGGGATGGTGACCTGGGGGATGGTCGTCGGCGCGGTCGGGTTGCTGGTGGTCGCGCCGCCGTGGGGGATGCCGGTCGAGGTGTTCGGCGCGTCCGTCCCCTTCGGACCGTGGGAGTCGCCGGTGTGGGTGCTGCTGGTGGCCGTCGCGGTGCTGAGCACGGCCTTGGCGTACTCGCTGAGCCTGAGTTCGTTGCGGCACCTGCCGTCCACCGTCGCCAGCGTCCTGGCGCTGACCGAGCCCGTCGTCGCCACCCTCATCGCCTGGCTCATGCTCGGCGAGACCCTGACCCCGTTGCAGATCGCGGGTATGGCGGTGCTGCTGAGCGGCGCTGCCTTGGTGCAGTTGGCATCCCGCGGCCCGGTCACCCCCGCCGATCCGCTGCCCGACCGCTAGCCACACGATCGGGTGAACAGCGCCGCTGCTCGCCCGACCCGGGAACCACCCCTCGGTAAAGGAACGTTTACCGCGCGGACGCGACAGCACGTGGCCGATCGGTCACCATGTGCTTATCGCACCGTCCTGCGAACTCAAGTGGAGGTTCCCATGGGTGGCTCAACCGCCCCCGCGCACGCGCATTCACCGCCGCTGCGCCGGTGGCTCGTCGACAACGCCCGCTACGACATCCCCGCTTCGCTCATCGTCTTCCTGGTCGCGGTGCCCCTCTCGCTGGGCATCGCCGCCGCGTCCGGCGCCCCCGTGCTCGCCGGGCTCATCGCCGCCGTGGTCGGCGGCGTCGTCGCCGGTGCATTCGGCGGCTCCCCCTTGCAGGTCAGCGGTCCGGCCGCCGGGCTGACCGTCGTCGTCGCCGACCTCATCGTCCACTTCGGCTGGACGGTCACCTGCGCCATCACCGTGCTCGCGGGCGTCCTGCAGGTGGTGCTGGGCGCCTGCAAGGTGGGCCGGGCCGCGCTGGCGGTCTCGCCCACGGTGGTGCACGCGATGCTGGCGGGCATCGGCGTCACCATCGTGCTCAGCCAGGCGCACGTCCTGCTCGGCGGGCAGGCCCCGGGCGCGGCGTGGGCGAACCTGACCGCCCTGCCCGGGGCGGCGCTGTCGCCGGAACCCGCGGCGGCGCTGGTCGGCGTGGGTGTCGTGGTGCTGCTGCTGGTCTGGCCGCGGCTGCCCGCCCGCGTGCGCGCGGTGCCCGGCCCGCTGGTCGCCATCACCGCAGCCACGGTGGTGGCGGCCGTGCTCGCGCTGCCCGTCGCCCGGGTGTCGCTGCCGGACGCGCCGCTCTCGGCGCTGCACCTGCCCGCGCTGCCGGAGGGCCAGTGGGCGGCCTTCGCCGTGGGCGTGCTGACGATGACCCTCATCGCCAGCGTGGAGAGCCTGCTGTCGGCGGTCGCGGTCGGCAAGATGCGCGCGGGCACGCGCACCGACCTCAACCGGGAGCTGCGGGGCCAGGGGTTGGCCAACATCGCCTCCGGCATGGTCGGCGGCCTGCCGGTGACGGGCGTGATCGTGCGCAGCTCGACCAACGTGCGCGCGGGCGCCCGCACGCGCGTGTCCGCGGTGCTGCACGGGGTGTGGGTGCTGGTGTTCTCGGTGCTGCTGGTGGGTTTGGTGGAGCAGATCCCGATGGCCGCCCTGGCGGGGTTGCTGGTGTTCGTGGGTCTGCGGTTGGTGGAGTGGGGCAACATCCGGTCGGCCAGGCGCCACGGCGAGCTGGCCGTCTACCTGGTGACGATCTTCTGCGTCGTGTTCCTCGACCTGCTGCAGGGCGTGCTGATCGGCTTGGCGTGCGCGCTGCTGGCGACGGTGCGGCGCATCGTGTGGGCCCGCGTGCGGGTCGAGCCCGCCGAGCCCGGCCCCGACGGCAGGCCCGCCTGCGCGGTGGTCGTGGAGGGCACGTTGAGCTTCCTGTCGGTGCCGCGGCTCTCGCGGGTGCTCGGGCAGGTCCCCGAGGGCAGCGCGGTGCACCTGGAGCTGGTGGTCGACTACCTCGACCACGCCGCGTACGACCACATCGCCGCCTGGCGGCGCGCCCACGAGGGCGCGGGCGGCACCGTCGTGGTGGACGAGATCGGCGGGCCCGGCCCGATGACCCGCCGCAAGCGGTCGAGCCCGGTGCCGCGCTGGTTCTCCCCGTGGTCGCACTGGCAGCGCGGCCACCTCGCGGTCCCGGTGCAGAGCCGCGGCCACGAGGTGCTGCACCCGCTGGTGGCCGGGGTCCGCGAGTACCACCGCAGGGGCGCGCCGATGCTGCGCCCGCACCTGCGCAGGCTCGCGGGCGCGCAGCAGCCGCACGCGATGTTCTTGACCTGCGCCGATTCCCGCATCGTGCCCAACGTCATCACCGCGTCGGGCCCCGGCGACCTGTTCACCTTGCGCAACATCGGCAACCTGGTGCCCGACCCGCGCGACTCCGGCGACCTGTCGGTGCACGCGGGCGTGCAGTACGCCGTCGACACCCTCGGCGTCCCGGTCGTCATGGTGTGCGGGCACTCCCGCTGCGGCGCGATGACCGCGCTGCTGTCCGACCCCTCCGACGACCCGGTCGGCCACTGGCTGCGCTGGGCCGCCCCCAGCCTGGCCGCCTGGCGCGACGGGCACCCGCTGGGCCTGCACGCCGCGGCCGAGGGTTGGTCCGAAGTGGACCAGCTGGCGATGGTGAACGTGGCCGTCCAGCTCGACGCGCTGCGCAGGCTGCCGGTGGTCGAGCGCGGCGGGGTGCGGCTGGTCGGGCTGTTCTTCGACATCCCGTCCGGCACGCTGCTGATGCTGGACGAGACCGCGCAGCGGTTCGAGCCGCTGCCGGGCCGCGGCGCGCTGCCCCGGCCCCGGCAGGTCGCCGACTCGCCCGACGACCTGCCCACCGCGCGCTAGATTGCGGGGCATGCCCGCCGAGCGCACCCTCGACCAGTCCGTCCGCGACCACCTCGCCGGGTCCGAGCTGCCGGAGCAGGCCAGGGACCTGGTCATCGCGGCCCTGGACGGCGACGACGCGGTCGAGGGGGTGCTCGGCGGCGCCGCGCCCGCCCCCGGCGCGACCGGCGCGCAGGCCGCCGAGCTGGCGGTGTACCTGCGCGCGGTCCGCGTGCGCGGCTTCCGCGGCATCGGGGAGCCGGTGGAGCTGGTGCTCCCGCCGCGCCCGGGGCTGACCCTGGTCACCGGCCGCAACGGCTCGGCCAAGTCGAGCCTGGCCGAGGCCGTCGAGCTGGCGCTCACCCGCCGCAACTCCCGCTGGGCGGGCAAGCCGGACTCCGCGCGCAAGCTGTGGCAGGCGGGCTGGCGCAACCTGCACTCCCCGTCCGCGGCGATCGAGGTCGAGACGGTCAGCGGCGGCGAGACCGCGGTCTTCACCATGTCCTGGGCCGATGACGCGCCGTTCGAGAGTCCGGAGTGGACCGGCCAGGACTGGGACTTCGAGACCCACCGGCCGTTCCTGTCCTACACCGAGCTGGGCAAGCTGGTCGACAGCAAGCCTGTCGAGCTGCACGACGTGCTGCACCGCGCGCTGGGGCTGGAGCGGCTGGACGAGGCCCGGGCCCGGCTCGCGGCGCGCAGGCTCGACCTCGACCGCAGGCGCAAGGCCGTGCGCGAGGAGAAGAACGCCCTCGCCGAGGTGCTGCGCGACATCGATGACGAGCGCGCCCGCGCCGCGATCGGCCTGCTCACCCCGACCAAGGCCGCGCTGTCGCGGCTGCTGGAGCTGGCCGCGGGCGATCCCGACGACGGCGTGCCCGTGGCCGCGCTGCGGTCCCTGGTGGCGCTGTCCCTGCCGCCCGCCGCGGAGGTCGCCGCGGCGGGCGAGGCCGTGCGGGCGGCGTCGGCGGCGGTGGCCGAGGCCGCCTCTGCCCTGCCCGCGGACCTGGACGACCTGCTGGGCGCGGTGCTGGCCTACCACGCCGACCACGGCGACGGCCCGTGCCCGGTCTGCGGCGTCGGCGCGCTGGACGCCGACCGGGTGGCCCGGATCGAGCAGGCCCGCCGCGCCGCGCGGGCGCAGCGGGAGGCCAGGGCCGACCACGCCGCGGCGGAGTCCCGGCTGCGCAGGCTGGTCGGCCACCCGCCCGCCGTGCTCGCCGCCGTGCCCGAGGCCGCCTTCGTCCGCGCCGCCTGGGCCGACTGGTCGACCGCGGAGGATCCGGTGGCCGCCCACGACGCCCTGTCCGCGGCGCTGGCCAAGCTCCAGGACTGGGCGGGCGCGGAGCTGGCCCGCATCGACCAGGTGTGGCGGCCGACCGCGCTGCGCCTGGCCGCGTGGGCCCAGCAGGCCGAGCAGGTCTTGGCCGAGCACGACCGCCACCGGCTGCTCTCCGCGGCCGAGGACTGGCTCAAGGCGATGGCCGGGCGGCTGCGCGACGAGCGCATGCGCCCCTTCGCCGAGCAGACCGCCCGGCTGTGGTCGATCCTGCGCAAGGACAGCAACGTCGAGATGGGCGGGGTCGTCCTCGCGGGCGCCCACACCCGCCGCCGCACCGACCTGCCCGCCACCGTCGACGGCGTGGCCGCCCACGCCCTCGGCGTGCTCAGCCAGGGCGAGCTGCACGCCCTGGCGCTGGCCCTGTTCCTGCCCCGCACGCGCGTGGACGACAGCCCGTTCCGCTTCGTCCTGCTCGACGACCCCGTCCAGGCGCTCGACTCGGCCAAAGTGGACGGTCTGGCCGCGGTGCTGGCCGAGGTCGCCGCCACCCGCCAGGTCGTCGTCTTCACCCACGACGACCGCCTGCTCGCCTCGATCAGGGCGCAGGGCATCACCGCGGCGGTGTGGGAGGTCGTGCGCGGCGAGCGCTCGCGGGTGGCGCTCAGAACACCTTGATCCACCCGACGAGCTGGGCGACCAGGAGCCCCACCACCATCAGCGTGATGATCACGACGAGGACCAGGGTGATGACGCCGCCTGCCCGCGACCGGTAGGTCTCCGGCTTCGACAGGCCTTGGGTCGTGCTGCCCGAGTCCGGCGGGGTGTCGCCGGGCTGCACGCCGCCGCCCGGTTCGAGGCCGGGCGTGCGGTCCGGGTCCGGGTCCGGCGGCAATGCGGTCATGGCGGGGGATAACCGGCGGGTTGTCGGGCGAAACCCGTAGATTCCGCCCATGCGCATCGTCGTGTTCCACCACGCCCAGGGCCTCACCGACGGCGTCCGCGCCTTCGCGGGCAGGCTGGCCGCCCTCGGCCACGCCGTCACCACGCCCGACCTCTTCGACGGGCGCGCCTTCGCCACCCTGGACGAGGGCGTCGCCCACGCCGAGTCCATCGGCATGCTGGCGGTCGCCGAGCGCGGCGCGGCGGTGGCCGACCCGGACGCGGCGGTCTTCGTGGGCTTCTCCCTGGGCGTCCTGCCCGCCCAGAAGCTCGCCCAGACCCGCCCGGGCGCCCGCGCCGCGGTGCTCGTCCACGGCGCGATCCCGCTCGACGTCTTCGGCCCGTGGCAGCCCGGCGTCGCCCTCCAGCTGCACATCGCCGAGTCCGACCCCTGGGGCGACCTCCCCGTGGCCCGCGACCTGGTGGACGCGGTGCCGGGCGCGGAGCTGTTCGTCTACCCCGGCTCCACCCACCTGACCACCGACAGCGGCCTCGACGGGTACGACGAGGCCGCCACCGAGCAGATCGTGCGCCGGATCGGCGCGCTGCTGGCCTAGACCGGGATGACCGTCGGCACGATCATCGGGCGCCGCCGGTAGGTGTCGGCGACCCAGCGGCCGACCACCCGCCGCACGGCCTGGGCGATGCGGTGGGTGTCGGTGACGCCCTCGGCCTCGGTGTGCGCCAGCTCCTTCTCCACCAGCGCCACGACCTCGTCCAGCGCCTTGGGGTCGTCGGAGAAGCCGCGGCCGGAGATCGTCGGGGACGACACCGCCCGCCCGGTCGCCGAGTCCACCGCCACCGTGATGGCGATGAAGCCGCCCTCGCCCAGGATGAGCCGGTCGGACAGGGTCGACTCGCCGACGTCGCCCACCGAGAGCCCGTCGACGTAGACGTGCCCGACCTCGACCCGCCCGGTGATGGCCGCCCGGCCGTCGACCAGGTCCACGACCACGCCGTCCTCGGCGATGACCACCCGGTCGGCGGGCACGCCCGTCTGCACCGCCAGCGCCGCGTTGGCCCGCAGGTGCCGCCACTCGCCGTGCACCGGCATCACGTTGGACGGGCGCACGGCGTTGTAGAGGAACAGCAGCTCACCGGCCGCCGCGTGCCCCGACACGTGCACCTTCGCGTTGCCCTGGTGCACCACGTGCGCGCCCAGCCGGACCAGCCCGTTGACCACGCCGAACACCGCGGTCTCGTTGCCCGGGATCATCGAGCTGGCCAGCACGACGGTGTCCCCGGGCCGGATCGAGATCTGCCGGTGCTCGCCGCGCGCCATCCGCGACAGCGCCGACAGCGGCTCGCCCTGCGAGCCGGTGGAGACGAACACGACCTCGTGCTCGGGCATCGCCATCGCCTCGTCGAGGTTGACCAGCAGCCCCGGCGGCACGCTCAGCAGCCCCAGGTCGGCGGCGATGCCCATGTTGCGCACCATCGAGCGGCCCACCAGCGCGACGCGGCGGCCGTGGGTGACGGCCACGTCGAGGACCTGCTGGACGCGGTGCACGTGGCTGGCGAAGCAGGCCACGATGACCCGCTGCTGGGCGCGGGCGATCACCCCGTCGATGACCGGGCCGATGTCGCGCTCGGGGGTGACGAACCCGGGGACCTCGGCGTTGGTCGAGTCCACCAGGAACAGGTCGACGCCCTCGTCGCCGAGCCGGGAGAAGCCCGCGAGGTCGGTCAGCCGACCGTCCAGCGGGAGCTGGTCGAGCTTGATGTCGCCGGTGTGCAGCACCAGACCGGCCGGGGTGCGCACGGCCACGGCCAGCGCGTCCGGGATGGAGTGGTTGACCGCGAAGAACTCGCAGGAGAACTCCCCGTAGCCGACCCGGTCGCCCTCCTTGACCTCGCGCAGCACCGGGTCGAGGCGGTGCTCGCGGCACTTGGCCGCCACCAGCGCCAGGGTGAACCGCGAGCCGACGACCGGCAGGTCGGGCCGCATGCGCAGCAGGAACGGCACCGCGCCGATGTGGTCCTCGTGCCCGTGGGTGAGCACGATGGCGTCGATGTCGCCGAGGCGGGTCTCGATGGCCCGGAAGTCCGGCAGGATCAGGTCGACGCCGGGCTGCTGGTCCTCGGGGAACAGCACGCCGCAGTCGATGATGAGCAGCCTGCCGCCGTACTCGAAGACGGTCATGTTGCGGCCGATCTCGCCGATGCCGCCCAGCGCGACCACGCGCAGGCCGCCCTCGGGCAGGACCGGAGGGGGGCTGGTGGGCCAACCGCTCACTGGTGGACCGTCCCCGCGCTGGTGTGCGTGGTCGCGGCGATGTAGGCCGCCGCGGCGTCGGCGTGGGCGACGTGCGCCGCGGCCTGGTGGGTCGCCGGGGCCTCGGCCAGCGGGACGCCGCCCTCGGCCAGGTCGCCCGCGATCGCGGCCAGCTCCTCCGGGGTCGCCGCGGGCAGCGGCAGGCGCGGGTCGCCCACGCCCTCGCCGCGCAGCCGCAGGGCGGCCTTGCTGAAGATCACCCCGCCGACCCGGCTGAACGCCCGCAGCACCGGCAGCAGTCCGTTGTGGATGATCTGCGCGGAGGCGACGTCGCCGCGCTCGTAGTTGTCCAGCATGGAGCGCAGCCGCCCGGCCACGACGTGCCCGATGACGCTGACGAAGCCCACCCCGCCGATGGACAGCCACGGCAGGTTGAGCGCGTCGTCGCCGGAGTAGTAGGCGAGGTTGGTCGAGGCGATGACCTCGCTGCCCGCCAGCAGGTCGCCCTTGGCGTCCTTGACCGCCTGGATGCGCGGGTGCTCGGCGAGCCTGCGCAGGGTGTCCACGGCGATCGGCACGACCGAGCGCGGCGGGATGTCGTAGAGCATCACCGGCAGCTCGGTGGTGTCGGCGACCTTGGTGAAGTGCGCCAGCAGCCCGGCCTGCGGCGGGCGCGAGTAGTAGGGGGTGACCACGAGCAGCCCGTGCGCGCCCGCCTTCTCCGCCTCGCGGGCGAGGTGGACGCTGTGCGCGGTGTCGTAGGTGCCCACCGAGCCGATGACGGTCGCGCGGTGCCCGACCGCCTCCACGACCGCGCGCAGCAGGTCGGACTTCTCCTTGTCCGAGGTCGTGGGCGACTCGCCGGTGGTCCCGCTGATCACCAGCCCGTCGTTGCCGAGGTCGACCAGGTGCTGGGCGAGGTGCTGGGCCCGGTCGAGGTCGAGCGCCCCATCGGCGTCGAACGGGGTGACCATTGCGGTGAGGACCCGGCCGAATGGTCTGCCGGGTGCGGCGGTCGGACATGCGGTCATAGGGTGGACGCTACCTTCTCGCCGTTGCGGCGACTCGATGACCGCCCGTCCTGGCGCGATCTGCACCGCATCTGGCGGTTCACAGCCCCCGCGAGAGCCCCCGCACCGCGGCGATCGCGGCCTGCTCGCCGTCGAAGGACACCTCGGCTTGGTCCCGGCCGAAGGCGAACAGCAGCAGCTCGCCGGGCGGCCCGACGATGGCCACGGTGTTCGGCCCGCGCTTGACGGCCACCTCACCCACGGACACCTCACCAACCGAGGCGCGCAGCGCCACGCCGACCGGGCTGTTGCGGAACATGAGCCTGCCGACCCGGCGCACCGCCGCCCACAGCGCCTGGTCCCGCCCGGGGTCGGCCGGGCGCGGCCGCCACTGCGGCTGGGCTCGGCGCACGTCCTCGTGGTGGACGAAGAACTCCGCGGTGTTCACCAGGTCGTCGAGCAGGAAGTACGGGGAGTAGACCGGCGGGCCGGTGCGGATCAGCCGGACCAGCTCGTCCCACGGCTTGGCCGCCACCCCGCGCTGCACCCGGTCGAGGTAGCCCGCCAGGGGCTTGACGAGGATGCCCGCCGCCGCGTCCGGCCGCCGCTCGCGCACGACCAGGTGGGCGGCCAGGTCGCGCGTCGTCCAGCCCGCGCAGAGGGTGGGCTGGTCCGGGCCGACCTCGACCAGCAGGTCGCACAGCTGGGCGCGCTCGTCCTTGGCGGCACTCATGGCGCCCACCCTACGGCTCAGCTGTCCTCGGCGATGTGCGACCCGGTCAGCGGGCTGCCGTCCTTGCTCGTCACCACGCAGATCAGCGTGCGCTCGGCGCTGCTGCTGTCGGTGAGCGAGCCCGACCACGCCTGCTGCGCGGGGATCAGCGCGACCACCGCGAGCTGCTCGGTCTTGGTGACCCGGCCGGTGTGGAACTGCCAGCGGCAGAAGCTCTCGCCCAGCTCGGTCAGCTCCTCGGCGGCGTAGCTCCACTCGCCGTTGAGGGTCAGGTAGCTGAACACCTGGAAGGCGTGCGGGTCGTCGCAGGACTCGTTGCTGGGGAAGGAGGCGTCGTTCTGGATCTTGCCGACGCCGCAGTAGCCGTCGGTCACCTCGAACTGCCGGACCTGGCCGCCGGGGCCGTAGGTGAACGTCGAGACCGCCGTGGTCTTGTCCTCGTCGGGGGCGTTGATCACGCCGTGGAGCCAGAACCCGCCGACCCCGCCCACCAGCGCGACGATCAGCGCCAGGGCCAGGATGAGCTGCCAGCCGATGCGCCGCTTCGGCGGCGGCTGCGGGCTGACCATCGTCGGGTAGCCGCCCGGGTGCATCGCCGTGGGGCCGGTGTGCTGCCCGGTCGGCATCGGGTGCGGCCCGGTCGGCGGGCCGGGCTGGACGTGGGTGAGCAGCCCGCGCACCTGGGCCGCGGTGAGCCGGGCCTGCGGGTGGGTGTTGAGCAGCCCGGCGATGACCGAGGCCAGCGCGCCCGACCCGCGGGTCAGGAACGGCACCTCGTTGAGGATGGCGTGCATGGTGGCGGCGGTGTTGGCCCGCTCGAACGGCGAGTAGCCCTCGACGGCGAAGAACAGCACCGCGCCCAGCGCCCACAGGTCCGACGCCGCGCTGGCCTGCTCGCCGCGCAGCTGCTCGGGGGCGAGGTAGGCGGGGGAGCCGATGAGCAGGCCGCTGGTGGTCAGCCGCGGGTCGTCGACGGACTGGGCGATGCCGAAGTCGGTCAGCTTCGCCCGGCCGTTGGCGGCCAGCATGATGTTGCTGGGCTTGACGTCGCGGTGGACGATGCCCGCCTGGTGGGCCGACTCCAGCGCCGACAGCAGTTGCTCGGCCAGGCGCGCCACCGCGTCGGACCGCAGCGGGCCGCGCTCGCGCACCACGTCGGCCAGGGTGGGCGCCTGGATCAGCTCCATGACGATGTAGGTGGCGCCGGATTCCTGCACCACGTCGTAGACGGTCACCACGGCGGGGTCGTTGAGCCGTCCCGCGGTGCGCGCCTCGCGCAGCACCCGCTCCTCGAAGACCATCCGCTCGGCCGCGGGCACCCCCTCGGGCAGGTGCAGCTCCTTGATCGCCACGTGCCGCCCGATGGTGGTGTCCTCGGCCAGCCAGACCACGCCCATGCCGCCGCGGCCCAGCTCGTTGAGCACGCGGTAGCGCCCTGCGATGACGCGCTGGTTGCCCGGCGCTACCAGCGGTCCTGGCTGTTGGGACACATCCACCTCCGTCGGGATGGCCGACATCGTAGGTGACCGGGCCGCCGCCCGGACCGCGGTCAGCCGATCTCGTGGCCCGCCTCGCGCAGCGCCGTGACCGCGCGGCCGAGATCGCCGGCGCGCACCAGCAGGTGGTCGGTGTCGAAGGTGGACATGGCGAACAGCGGCACGCCCGCCTGGGCCAGGGCGCCTGCCAGCGCGGCCATGATGCCGGTCAGCGTGAACTCCAGCGGCCCGCGCACGGTCAGCAGCCGCCAGCCGGGCTCGGCGCGCTCGCCGTCGGGGGCGTGCGCGCTGGGCGCGACGACCGAGGTCTCCGCGCCGGTCCTGGTGACCGAGACGAACCCGTCGGCGTCGAGCAGCCCGGCCGGGACCGGCGCCCCCGGGGCCAGCCGGGTGACCGTGTACTCGCCCGGCAGCACGTCGATGACCAGGCGGTTCATCCCTCGGTGACCATCGGGCTCGACGCGATCTCGGTGCCGTCGGCCAGCGCGGAGATGGTGAAGTCGGCGAACACGTTCGGCGCGACCTTCTGCAGCTCGCGCAGGCAGTCGATGGCCAGCGCGCGGATCTCGACGTCGGCCTGCTCGGTGGCGCGCATGGCGATGAAGTGCCGCCAGGCGCGGTAGTTGCCGGTCACCACGATGCGGGTCTCGGTGGCGTTGGGCAGGATCGCGCGGGCGGCCTGGCGGGCCTGCTTGCGGCGCAGGGTGGCGCTGGGCACGTCGGCGAACTTCTCCTCAAGCCCCTTGAGCAGCGCCTTGTAGGCGTCGAGGCTGGCCTGGGCGGCTTCGAGGAACTTGGCGTGCAGCTCGGGGTCCTCGGCGATGACGTCGGGCTCGACCATCGCGGCGTTGCGCTCGGGGACGTAGCGCTGGGAGAGCTGGGAGTAGGAGAAGTGCCGGTGCCGGATCAGCTCGTGGGTCAGCGAGCGGGAGATCCCGGTGATGTAGAAGCTGACCGAGCCGTGCTCCAGCACCGAGAGGTGGCCGACCTCGATGATGTGGTTGAGGTAGCCGGCGTTGGTGGCGGTCGCGGGGTTGGGCTTGTTCCACGACTGGTAGCAGGCGCGCCCGGCGAACTCGGCGAGCGCCTGGCCGCCGTCGGTGTCGGTCGTCCACGGCACGTCCGCCGGGGGGAAGAACTCCGTCTTCGCGATGAGCTGCACCTTGGGCGACACCGTCTCGGCCACTGACCCGCTCCTTCTCCAGATTCCGCCGGTCAGCGTAGGCGTTCGCGGGTGGCGAATCACGTGCCGCCCCATGACGTCAGATTGGTGGCATAGTGGTGTCATGGATCTGACGCCGTACATCACATCGCTGCGCGATGACCTCACCGCCGCCGCCGCCGTGGGCGACGAGCACACCCGCCGGGCCGCCGCCGCGCTGTCCGCCGCGCTGGAGCCCGCCGCCCGCCTGGCCATCATGAACGCCCTGTCCGACCTCGCCGCCGAGGTCACCGCCTCGCTGCCCGACCACGTCGTCGACGTCCGCCTCGACGGCCGCGACGTGCGGGTCGTGGTCTCGGGGGAGGCCCGCTCGGGGCCGCAGGAGGCGCCACCGCCGCCGCCCCCGCCGCACGAGGGCGGGGAGATGTCCCGGATGACGCTGCGCCTGTTCGAGGAGCTCAAGGCCAAGGCCGAGCAGGCCGCGTCGGCGCAGGGCATGTCGCTGAACACGTTCGTCCAGCAGGCCGTGCAGGGCGCCGTCCAGGGGGCGCTGCAGGGCAAGGGCTGGTCGGCTGGCGGGGGCTGGCAGGGCGGATCGCGCGAGCGCGGCTCGCGCGTGCAGGGCTGGTACGAGGGGTGAGGACAGCATCATGACATCAACTGACACCATCCGGCGTCTGTCGTACGACGCCGAGGGCCCGGTGGACATCACGATCGGCATCGGCTCGGGCTCCGTGGAGGTCCACCTGCGCGACGAGCCGGGCGTGGCGGTGGAGCTCCGCCCCGCGCCCGCGGAGAACCCGTGGGCCGAGGGCCTGAGCGCGCTCATGTCCTGGGTCGGCACCGCGATGGGCGAGGACCGCGCGGTCGACCCGTCGGCCGAGGCCACCGCCCAGGCCCGCGTCGACTTCGGCGGCCGCTCCCTGTCGGTGCGCTCGGCCAGGGGCAGCCACCTGCGCTCGGTCCCGGTCGAGGTCACCGTCCTCGCCCCGACCGGCTCGTCGGTCAACGCCCGCACGGGCAACGCGGCCGTCACCGTCTCCGGCCGCGCGGGCCGCGTCGAGATCGGCACCGGCGGCGGCGAGATCACCGTCGGCGAGACCACGGCCCAGGCCCGCCTCACCTCCGGCACCGGCTCCATCCGCCTGGGCCCGGCCCCCCACGGCGCCCACCTCCGCTCCGGCAGCGGCACCGTCGAGGCCACCAGCCTGGGCGCCTCGTCCACGGTCGGCACCAGCAGCGGTGAGATCCGCCTGGGCCGCATAACCGCCGACCTCCTGGTCCGCACCGGCACCGGCGACATCGCCATCAAGGAGGCCGCCGCAGGCGCCATCAAGCTCACCAGCGGCTCCGGCAACTTCCGCGTCGGCGTAGCCGCCCCCGCCGAACTGGACCTGGTCTCCACCTCAGCGGTGGCCCACACCGACCTCCCCCTAACCCGAACCCCAGTCGACAACGCCCCCCTCAAACTCACCGGCCGAACCGGCTCCGGCTCGATCCTGATCCACAAGGCCGCCGTCTAGGGGGACGGCTCTGGAGCAGCCCGGGGGGACCTGCTCCGGAGCACGGTTGAGCGCTGACCGCGTTCGAGGGGTACGCGGTCAGCGCTCAACCCCACCCCTCAGAGCCAGGGCATGGGCGTCACCGATCGCTTCCCCCCAGGAACCGGGTCAGGCTGGGGACATCGTCAACGCGGGCGTGCTCGGCGCGGGGATCGTCGGCTTCTGCGCCTTCTGGATCTCCGCGTGCAGGTCCCCGTGGTGCGCGGCGAGGTGGTCGAGGATGCGGGCGATCGGGGTGCCGTAGTTCTCCTGGTGGATCGACTTCCCCCACACCGTCACCGGCCCCGTCGGGATCGTCCGGAAGCCGCGGTGGAGGGCGGCGACCGACCAGCGGTCGTCGCAGATGGGGGAGCCGGAGGAGCCGCCCGCGGTGTCGGTGAGGTAGGTGAGGACTTCCTCGTTCCCCGTGACCACGAAGTTGTCCCGGAACCCCAGCCGCATGGGGCCGCCGTCTGGGTGTTGCAGGACGTTGACGCGCTCGTGCAGGGCCATCGAGCTGGACTTGTGCAGGTGGGTCGCCCGCAATCGCAGGGGAGGGCGCGGTGCGGACGCCAAGCGCAGCACCGCGTAGTCCAACCCCTCGTCGAAGGCGACGCACCCCGTCGAGCGCGCCACCCGCACCTCCGAGTCCGTGCGGTAGAAGTCGAACTGCACCTCCACCGTCGCCCCCTGCAACGCGAAGTCCGCCGCCGCGGCCGGGGGCTCGGACACCTGCCGCGCCGCGATCACGTGGTAGTTGGTGATCAGCAGCCCCGGCGCGATGACCCAGCCGGTGCCGACGCCGATGTCCGGGTAGCCGCCGCGTTCGGCGGCCACCCCGTCGAAGTGGCGGCGCACCACCAGCTTCGCCACCGACCGCGACGCCAGCGCCCCCCGGTGCAGGAACCCGACGTCGAGGGTGTCGTCCGCGTCGACGACGACCTCCAGCGCCCCGTGGACCTCGGGCAGCGCCGCCACGTCGGCCGCGGGCGGGGCGGCGGCGCTGGGCAGTTCGGTGGGCCGGGCCGCGCCGTCCACCGAGGCGATCTCCAGCGCCCGCTGGAACACCCGCTGCTGCGGCTGCTCGGCCGCCATCGTCACCGCGTTGTGCAGCCACTTGAGCAGCGGCACCTCGCCGGTGTCCAGCGCCCGGGTCTGGTTCATCCGGTTGGTGAACGACACCAGCGTGCCGATGGGCGAGCCGCCGTCGAGGTACATGCCCACGAACCGCGGCGAGATGCCCGCGCTCAGGCATTCGAGCGCCTTGTCCGTTGCGAACCCGAGGTCGATGGCCGCGCGCTGGACTTCGCGCAGCGCCTCGTCGGTCAGGTGCTGGAACATCTAGACCACGCTCACCTCGGGGTACAGCAGCCGCAGCCCCCGCTTGTCCTCTTCGGACAGATCGATGCCGTTGCCGACCGGCCTGCACGGGCTCGACTCGGACTTGTAGAAGTGCGGCGGGAAGGCGTACAGCATGACCGACTTGGCGTCGAACGGCCCGGCCACGACGTCGTGCGGGTCGCCCGTGCGCAGGTTGTGGTCGACCTTCGCCCGCGGCCAGAAGTTCGGCGCGCCCGCCAGGAACGTGTAGATGCCCGGCCGGTTGCCGTTGCCGTCGGCGACGAACACCCCGTCGGCGTTCTGCGTCGGCACGTAGCCCGGGTCGTCGTCCCAGCGGAACTCGGCCTCGCAGTCCCCGCGCATGTTCTGGTGGGCGTGGTGGAAGCCCACCGCGTGCAGGAACTCGTGGCGCACGGTCCCGGCCCACTTCTCCGGCCGCTGCTCGGTGAACCCGCCGAGGTTGAGGCTGCGCTGGTGCGCCCGCCCGCCGACCCGGCTGTTCGCGGGCCCGACCGCGGGGTCGGCGCTGTCGGTGCCGACCAGCGAGAAGTACCCGGGCAGGTCGAAGCCGACCCGGATGTGCGCGGCGTGCTCGGTGTCCTGCTCGGTCCACCGCCGGTACGCGCCGGTGGCCTCGTCCCACCCGAAGTCCAGCTCGATGCCGCACGAGTCGGTGATCTGCTCGGTCGCGGCGGCGATGTCGCGGTGCAGCGCGGTGTCCCCGCCGAGGAAGGCGACCCGCACCGGGGCGCCCAGCGGCCACCGGCCGAGGTCGGTGACGAGGAATTCCAGGCCTTCCCCGGAGGTGGCGAGCCGCTTGCGGTAGGCGTCGCGCACGTCCAGCCAGGCTTGCACGTCGTCGGGCAGCGCTTCGATGGTGACCGCGTCCATGGCATCCCCCCTGCTCGCAGGTATGCCTTGGACGTCGCCGACCGGCGGCCCCCGGTTAGGGGCACCCGCTTACCCCGAAGGGGTGAATGACGAACGGGGTGCGTGCGATCACGCAGAGCGACGGTAGATGCGCGCCTCCCACGGCCGCAGCTGCCACGACCGCTCCTCCGGCAGGTTCGCGAGCACCAGCTCGGCCTCCAGCCAGGCCGCGTCCAGCGCCGCGTGCGCCGGGTTCGCGCTCAGGTTGGCCACCACCAGCACCTCGGTGCCCGCGTGCGCGCGCGTGAAGGCGTATACGTGCGGGTCGTTGGGCATGAGCAGCGTGAAGTCGCCGTGCACCACGCACGGTTCGGTGTGCCGCAGGTCGATCAGCTTGCGGTAGTGGTGGAACACCGAGTCGGGGTCGGCCACCGCGTCGGCGGCGTTGATCTGCTTGTGGTTGGGGTTGACCGCGATCCACGGCGTGCCGGTGGTGAAGCCCGCGTTCGGCGAGGCGTCCCACTGCATCGGCGTGCGGGCGTTGTCCCGGCTGCGCGAGCGCATGGCGGGCAGCGCGGCAGGCCCGGCCTCGGCGTAGTGGTTGATCGACTCGATGTCGCGGAAGTCGGCGATGGTCTCGAAGGGCGCGTTCGTCATGCCCAGCTCCTCGCCCTGGTAGATGTAGGGCGTGCCGCGGTGCAGGTGCAGGACGGTGCCCAGCGCCTTGGCTGCGACCGGGCTGCCGTCGCCCCAGCGCGAGACCACCCGCGGCTGGTCGTGGTTGTTCCAGTAGAGGCTGTTCCACCCGGTCTCGGCCAGCCCGTGCTGCCAGCGGTTCATGGTCGCCTTGAGGTCGACCAGGTCCAGCTCCTTGGTGTCCCATTTGGACGGTCCGTGGTCGAGGTTCATGTGCTCGAACTGGAACACCATGTCGACCTCCCCGCGCGCCGGGTCGGTGAACAGCACGGCCTGGTCGACGGTGACGCCGGGCATCTCCCCGACGGTCAGCAGCTCGCGGTGGTGCCCGGCGAAGACCTCCCGGTGCATCTCCTGCAGGAACTCGTGGATGCGCGGCCCGCAGATGTAGGACGCCGAGCCGTCCCCGCCCGGCCCGTCGGGCAGCGCCGGGTCCTTGGAGATCATGTTGATGACGTCCATCCGGAACCCGTCGACCCCGCGGTCGAGCCACCAGCGCATCATCGCGTAGATCGCCTGCCGGACCTCGGGGTTCTCCCAGTTGAGGTCGGGCTGCTTGCGCGAGAACAGGTGCAGGTAGTACTCCCCGGACGCCGGGTCGAACTCCCAGGTCGGCCCGGAGAAGAACGACCGCCAGTTGGTCGGCTCCGCGCCCGGCGTCCCCGGCTCCATGCCCGCGCGGGCGGGCCGCCACCAGTACCAGTCGCGCCGCTCGCGGAACCACGGGTGCTCGTCGGAGGTGTGGTTGACCACCAGGTCCATGACCAGCTTCATGCCGCGCGAGTGCACCCCGGCCAGCAGCCGGTCGAAGTCGTCCAGCGTGCCGAAGGTCGGGTCGATGTCCTGGTAGTCGCTGATGTCGTAGCCGTTGTCGTCCTGCGGCGACGGGTACACCGGCGACAGCCACAGCACGTCGACCCCGAGCGCGGACAGGTAGTCCAGCCGCTCCTCGATGCCGCGCAGGTCGCCCACCCCGTCGCCGTCGGAGTCGGAGAAGCTGCGCGGGTAGATCTGGTACACGACGGCGGACTGCCACCAGGAACCGGTCATCCCGTCATGCCACCACGGGAGTCTGAAGCGGTCAAGACGAGGCGGGGCGCCAGGGGCTCCTGGAGTCAGTCGGACGGGTGGGGTCGTAGAAGCGCGGCACGTCCGGCTCGTCGGCGCGCAGCGCCACCAGGTCGGCGGTGATCGCCCGCATGATGCGGGTGTGGGCGCGCATCGCGTCGCCGGGTTTGCCAGCCGAGAGGTCCGACAGGTCCACCTCGCCGCCGAAGTGCACCTTGAACACCCGCGGCGACGCGACCGACTTCAGCGACGAGACCAGCAGCGGCTTGACGTCCGACCAGCCCGAGACCACCTCGGTGCCCCAGTAGACCGCCTCGTGCGCGCCCCACTGGCTGATCGTCACCACCGGCACGTTCCCGGCCAGCGCCATCCGCGCCACCCCGGTCTTGCCCCGCTCCGGCCACAGCCCCGGGTCGCGGCTGACCCGGCCCTCCGGGTACACCAGCAGCGGCGAGCGCGCCGTGCGCAGCGCCTCGACCGCCCGGCCGAACGCCTCGGCGACGTTGGCCTTGCCCCGGTCGACCCGCAGGTGCCCGCTGGCGCGCAGCGCGTTGCCCACGACGGGGGCGTCCAGCAGGCCCGCGGTCAGCATGAACTTCGGCGGCAGCCCGATCTTGTCGCACGCGGCGACCAGCACGAACGGGTCGAACATCCCGATGTGGTTGGCCGCGACCAGCACGGGTTTGCCGCGCAGGTGCGCCGGGAACTCCCCGGTGATCTCCAGCCTGCCCAGCAGCCGGACCAGGCCCCGGTCGAGCCTGGTCATCACCCGCCACAGCGCGGGCGGGTCGACCGCGCGGCGTGTCGGCTCGTCGGCACCCCCGTGAAGCGCAACCATGGCCGGAGCATCGCACGCCCCGCCGGGCGCGCCCGCCGCGGGTTGCCGGGGCAGCAGTTGCTGCTGGGGCGGGAGGGACGGGCGGGATACCGTGTTCGGCATGGCCGGGAAGACGACATCGAGCAGGGGTGGCGCGCGTCCGAGGAAGCCCGCCGCAGCCAGGTCCCCGGCGCGCGGCAAGGCGGCGGCGCCGCGCAAGCAGGCGGCGCGCCCGTCGGCGGCGCGCAAGCCCGCGCCCAAGCGGCCGGGCGTGCTCGCGGCGGGCTGGGGGCTGCTGGCCAAGGGCGTGGGCTCGCTGGCCCGCGCGGTCGGCCGCACCAAGGAGCTGGACCCGGCGCACCGCCGCGACGGGGCCGGGTTCGCCCTGATCGCGGTGGGCGTCGTGCTCGGGGCCGCGGTCTGGTGGGACGCGGCCGGGCCGGTGGGCGCCTGGCTGGAGATCGGCGTGCGCACCGTCGTCGGCGCGCTGTCGACCGGGCTGCCGGTGCTGCTGCTGGTCATCGGCGTGACCTTCATGCGCTCGGACCCGCAGCCGCAGAAGCGGCCGCGGTTCGTCGTCGGCGGCCTGCTGGTGCTGGTGGCGCTGCTGGGCGTGCTGCACGTCTTCAGCGACCAGCCCACCGACCACGACGGCTGGATGCACGCGGGCGGGGTGCTCGGCTACCTCTCCGGCGGCCTGCTCGCCAAGGGCGTCACCGCGTGGGTGGCCATCCCGGTGCTGGTGCTGCTGCTGGGCTTCGGCGTGCTGGTCTTCACCGGCACGCCCATCCGCGAGATCCCCAACCGGCTGCGCGAGCTGGGCGCCGAGCCCGACGACGAGCTCGGGCCGGAGCTGGGCCTGGAGCCCGAGCCCGAGCCGGTGCGCAAGCGCCGTCCCCGCAAGCCCGCCGAGCCTGCCGAGCCCGCTGAGTCCGCCGAGCAGGCCGGGCCGCCGCCCGCCGAGCCCGAGCCGCAGCCCAAGCGCCCGCGCGTGGCGGTCAAGGAGACCCCGCAGGTCGCGGAGAAGCCGGTCGAGATGTCGTCGGTGACCCGCGTTGTCGACGGCGACTACGCCCTGCCCGACCCGGCGATCCTCCAGGTCGGCGACGCCCCCAAGGCGCGCAGCCGGGCCAACGACGCGATGATCGAGGCGATCAGCGGCGTGCTGGAGCAGTTCTCCATCGACGCCCAGGTCACCGGCTTCACCCGCGGCCCGACGGTCACCCGCTACGAGGTCGAGCTGGGCCCGGGCGTCAAGGTCGAGAAGATCACCGCGCTGACCAAGAACATCGCCTACGCCGTGGCCACCGACAACGTGCGGCTGCTGGCGCCCATCCCGGGCAAGTCCGCGGTCGGCATCGAGGTGCCCAACAGCGACCGCGAGATGGTCCGCCTCGGCGACGTGCTGCGCTCGACCACCGCCGTGGCCGACACCCACCCGATGGTGGTCGGCCTCGGCAAGGACATCGAGGGCCACATGATCACCGCGAACCTGGCGAAGATGCCGCACCTGCTGTGCGCGGGCTCGACCGGCTCCGGCAAGTCCAGCTTCGTCAACTCGATGCTGGTGTCGCTGCTGGCCAGGGCCACCCCCGACGAGGTCAGGATGATCCTGATCGACCCGAAGATGGTCGAGCTGACCCCCTACGAGGGCATCCCGCACCTGATCACGCCCATCATCACCCAGCCGAAGAAGGCCGCCGCGGCGCTGACCTGGCTGGTCGAGGAGATGGAGCAGCGCTACCAGGACATGCAGGCCAACCGGGTCCGCCACATCGACGACTTCAACCGCAAGGTCAAGGCGGGGGAGATCGTCGCCCCGCCCGGCAGCGAGCGCGAGTACCGGCCCTACCCCTACATCCTGGCCATCGTCGACGAGCTGGCCGACCTGATGATGACCGCGCCGCGCGACGTCGAGGACGCCATCGTCCGGATCACCCAGAAGGCCCGCGCCGCGGGCATCCACCTGGTCCTGGCGACGCAGCGGCCGTCGGTGGACGTGGTCACCGGCCTGATCAAGACCAACGTGCCCTCGCGGCTGGCGTTCGCCACCTCGTCGCTGACCGACTCGCGGGTCATCCTCGACCAGCCGGGCGCGGAGAAGCTGATCGGCATGGGCGACGGCCTGTACCTGCCGATGGGCGCGTCCAAGCCCATCCGCATCCAGGGCGCGTTCGTCAGCGACGAGGAGATCGCCGCGATCGTGGCGTTCACCAAGGAGCAGGCGCAGCCGGACTACACCGAGGGCGTCACCGCGGCCAAGCAGGGCGAGGCCCGCGAGATCGACCCCGACATCGGCGACGACTTGGACCTGCTGCTCCAGGCCACCGAGCTGATCGTCACCTCCCAGTTCGGGTCGACGTCGATGCTCCAGCGCAAGCTGCGGGTCGGCTTCGCCAAGGCCGGTCGGCTGATGGACCTGCTGGAGACCCGCGGGGTCGTCGGCCCGTCCGAGGGCTCCAAGGCCCGCGACGTGCTGATCAAGCCCGACGAGCTGGAGAACGTCCTGTGGACCATCCGGGGCGGGCCCGCGGCGGAGGCGGACTGAGGTCCACTTGGACACGAACCGCTAACGACCTGCGGCGGCCGGTAACGCCCCGGCCGTCCACTGCGGATTGATACCCGGGGTCGGCGCGGTCGGCGCGCCGCGCAGGGGAGGTCGGCATGTCACCGGACTACGAGGTCACCTACACCGCGGCCGACGTGCCGTGGGGCCTGATCATCGCGATGGCGGGCGTCGGCCTGCTGGTCACCGTGATCATGATCGCGGCGATGTGGCGGGTGTTCAGCAAGGCGGGCCAGCCGGGCTGGGCGGCCATCGTGCCGATCTACAACACCTACGTGCTGCTCAAGCTCGCCGGGCGGCCGGGCTGGTGGCTGCTGCTGATGCTGGTGCCGGTGGTCAACCTGGTGGTGGCGATCCTCCTGCTCATCGACGTGGCCCGCAGCTTCGGCAAGGGCGGCGGGTTCGCCGTGGTGCTGGTGCTGTTCCCCTACATCGGGTTCCTCATGCTCGGCTTCGGCAGCGCCCGCTACCTCGGCCCGGCCGCCGCGCCCGGCTTCCAGGCGCACGGTGGCTACGGCCAGCCCGGCTACCCGCAGCCCGGGTACCCGCAGGCCGGTTACCCCCAGCCCGGCTACCCCCAGCAGGGCTACCCGCAGTCGGGCTACCAGGGTGGGTATCCGCAGCAGCAGGGTGGCTACCCGCCGCCGTACAAGCAGTGAGAGCCCGGGGGCCGCGGTGCGGCCCCCGGTGCCCGCGTCAGTTGCCGCCGAACTGGCGGACGGCGGCGTAGTAGACGTCCGCGGTGCGCCTGCAACCCCAGTGCGTGCCGCAGATGGTGTAGAGGTCGCTCTTGAACTTGTTGTCGATCGAGAGCCGGGTGGAGTCGGTGAACCGGCCCTGCTTCTTGTAGTTGCGGTAGCCGAAGTCGTGGCGGTAGCAGGCGCGCACGAAGTTGAAGCCGAAGGGGTTGTCGGGGGAGTTCGAGCAGCCGTCGGAGGACCAGTCGAGCTGGCTGGCGTAGGGCCGGGAGGCCCGGGTTTGCTGGAACTGGCTCAGCGACTGCGAGAACAGGTAGCTGTCGGTGGTCGACCGCAGCTGGGCGGGGCTCAACGCGGCGGACGCGGTGCCCGCGCCCATCACGATCGCGGTGGCGGCGGCGACGGAGGCGACAGCTCCACGGGCGGCACGACGCAGGGTTGACGTGGCCACGACTCCTCCAGGAGTGAGGGGAGCCCGGGATGCGGGGCTCGGTGTGACAATTACGCCCCACCTGCCACGCCGGGAATACCACCGTTCGGGCCAGCGTGTCCGAAATGTCGGTGAACCCCTGTCCACTGGGGACTAGAGTTCGAGCAGCATGCGGGTGTTGCCGAGGGTGTTGGGCTTGACGTAGGGCAGGTCGAGGAACTCCGCCACCCCCTCATCCGCCGACCGCCGCATCTCCTCGTACACCTCCGCCGACACCGGCGTCCCATCGATCTCGACGAACCCGTGCCTGCCGAAGAACGCGGTCTCGAACGTCAGCACGAAGATCCGCGCCAACCCCAACTCCCTGGCGACCTCGATGAGCTTCCCGACCAGCGCGTGCCCCACCCCCGCCCCCACAGCCTCAGGCACGACCGCGATCGTCCGAATCTCCGCGATGTCCTCCCACAGCACATGCAACGCCCCACACCCGAGGACCCGCCCCCCACCCTCCGCAACCCAGAACTCCTGCACGTCCTCGTAGAGCGTCACCAACTCCTTGGCGAGCAGCACCTTGCCAACGTACTGATCCACTATCGCCTTAATAGCCCGAACATCACCCGTCCGAGCCCGCCGCACCACCACATCCACGAATCGCCAATGTAGTCCGCCCCCACCCCCAGGTCACCGCCCCCGCCCCAATCCCACCCCCCACGCCAGCCATCCGTCAGCCCCCACCCACCCCCACCCCTTCCCCCTACGACAAACGGCCTACCGACCACTCACACCCCCCACTCGAACCCCGCCCGCACCCTCCGGCTGCACCTTCCGCCCGCACCCTCCGGCTGCACCTTCGCCCGCGCCTTCCGCCTGCGCCTCCGACCGCACCCTCCGCCGCCCGCCTTCACCACCTCTGCCCTCACCCTCCGCCCCTCACCTGCACCCCGCCCCCACTACCGCCCCACCACAGCTCACCCCTACCCCTCCGCCCCGCCCACGCACCCCCGCCCCGGCTCGGACCACCCCTTCGAACCCGTCCCGGCTCGCCAGCCGAGCGCGCCCTCCGCCGCCGCACCCCACCCCACCCTCCGCACCCCTCTTCCCGCCCCCGCACCAACCCCACCCCACTCTCGCCCCGCCCTGCCCACTCCCGTACAACCCCGGCCAGCCGTCGCCGTCCTGCCCGACCCGCGCCCTCTCGTCCCACCCCGCCTCATCCGCCCCGCCCCGCCCCGCGGCGCCCTCCCGCCCCGGCCTCCCCGCCCGCCAGCCCCGCGCCCCGGCACCCGCGCCACACCCCGCCCACACCCACCACCCCACCCCCCGCGCCTCCTAGGGTGGTCCAGCGCGCCAGGGGTGGTCCTGCGCAGGAGGAGGAGTCGGGATGCGCGAGGCGGTTGTATGCGAGCCAGTCCGGACGGCCGTAGGCCGGTTCGGTGGGGTCTTCACAAACGTCGGCGTAGTCGACCTGGCAGCAGCCGTCATCCGGGCCGTCATCGACCGCACCGGCATCGACGCCAGCCTTATCGAAGACGTGATCTTCGGCCAATGCCACCCCAACGGCGACGCCCCAGCCCTCGGCCGGGTAGCCGCCCTCGACGCAGGCCTCCCCACCGACGTCCCCGGCCTCCAGGTCGACCGCCGCTGCGGCTCCGGCCTGCAAGCCGTCATCGACGCCGCCATGCGCGTCCAGACCGGGGCCAACGACCTCGTGATCGCCGGTGGCGCCGAGAACATGAGCCAGGTCGAGTTCTACTCGACCGCCATGCGCTGGGGCATCAAGGGCCCAGGCGTCGAGCTGCACGACCGCCTCGCCCGCGCCCGCGTCACCGCTGGCGGGGCCAACCACCCCGTCCCCGGCGGCATGGTCGAGACCGCCGAGAACCTCCGCCGCGAGTACCGCATCAGCCGCACCGAGCAGGACGAGCTCGCCCTGCGCTCCCACCAGCGCGCCGTGGCGGCCATCGAGGCGGGCCGCTTCGCCGACGAGATCGTCCCCATCACGCGCCGCGACACCACCGTCGACCGCGACGAGCACCCCCGCCCCGACGCCGACCTCGACGCCCTGGCCGCCCTCCGCCCGATCATGGGCCGCACCGACCCCGACGCCACCGTCACCGCGGGCAACGCCAGCGGGCAGAACGACGGCGCCGCCGCGTGCATCGTCACCACCCCCGAGCGCGCCGCCGACCTCGGCCTGCGCCCCCTCGCCCGCCTCGTCTCCTGGGCCGTCGCAGGCGCGCCCCCCGCGACGATGGGCATCGGCCCCGTCCCCGCCACCGCCCGCGCCCTCGACCGCGCGGGCCTGCGCCTGGCCGACATGGACCTCATCGAGCTGAACGAGGCGTTCGCCGCCCAGGTCCTCGCCGTCGCCCGCGAGTGGGAGCTGACCGAGGCCGACTGGGCGCGGGTGAACGTCAACGGCTCGGGCATCTCCCTCGGCCACCCCCTGGGCGCGACCGGCGGCCGGATCCTGGCGACCATGCTCCGCGAGCTGGACCGCCGCCAGGCCCGCTACGCCCTGGAGACGATGTGCATCGGCGGCGGCCAGGGCTTGGCCGCGGTGTTCGAGCGCACGTAGCCGCGCGATTCGGACCGCCGGATACGCCCCGGGCGGGGTGGCGCGGCTACCCTTTGAGCCGTGTCCACTCCGCCCGCGTCGCGCCGTGTCGCCCTGCTCACCCTCGGTTGTGCTCGAAACGAGGTCGACTCCGAGGAACTGGCGGGCAGGCTCGCCGACGGCGGGTGGGAGCTGACCGACGCCGACGACGGCGCCGAGGTGATCGTCGTCAACACCTGCGGCTTCGTCGAGCAGGCCAAGAAGGACTCCATCGACACCCTGCTCGCCGCCGCCGACACCGGCGCGAAGGTCGTCGCCGTCGGCTGCATGGCCGAGCGCTACGGCGCCCAGCTGGCCGAGAGCCTGCCGGAGGCCAGCGCGGTCCTGGGCTTCGACGCCTACCCCGACCTGGCCGAACGCCTCGGCGAGGTGGTCGCGGGCCACGCCGTGGAGTCCCACACCCCGGTCGACCGCCGCACGCTGCTGCCGATCACCCCCGTCGAGCGCCAGACCAGCGACGTCGCCGTGCCCGGCCACGCCTGGGGCCCGCGCGTGCTGCGCAAGCGCCTCGACGACGCCCCCGTCGCCTCCCTCAAGATCGCCTCCGGCTGCGACCGCCGCTGCTCCTTCTGCGCCATCCCCAGCTTCCGCGGCTCCTTCGTCTCCCGCAGGCCCGAGGAGATCGTCGCCGAGGCCCGCTGGCTGGCCGAGCAGGGCGTGCGCGAGCTGGTCCTGGTCAGCGAGAACTCCACCTCCTACGGCAAGGACCTCGGCCCGTCCGGGGCGCTGGAGCCGCTGCTGGCCAGCCTCGGCGCGATCCCGGGCATCGACCGCGTCCGGCTGAGCTACCTCCAGCCCGCCGAGACCAAGCCGTCGCTGGTCGCCGCCATCGCCACCACCCCGGGCGTCGCGGCCTACTACGACATGTCCTTCCAGCACGCCAGCGAGCGCGTGCTGCGCCGCATGCGCCGCTTCGGCGGCACCGAGCCCTTCCTCGACCTCATCGAGCGCATCCGCCAGCACGCCCCGGACGCGGGCATCCGCAGCAACGTCATCGTCGGCTTCCCCGGCGAGACCGAGGAGGACGTCGACGAGCTGGCCCGCTTCCTGACCGCGGCCCGCCTCGACGCGGTGGGCGTGTTCGGCTACTCCGACGAGGACAGCACCGAGGCCGAGGGCCTGCCCGGCAAGCTGCCCGCCGACGTCATCGCCGCGCGCGTGGCCCGCATCAGCGAGCTGGCCGAGGAGCTGACCGCCCAGCGCGCCGAGGACCGCATCGGCGACGAGGTGGTCGTGCTGGTCGAGCGGGTCGACTCCGACATGGACGACTGCGGGGGCCGCGCCGCCCACCAGGCCCCCGAGGTCGACGGCGAGTGCGTGCTGGTCGACGGCGACCTCGCCGCGGCCGAGCTGGCCGTGGGCGACCTGGTGGTCGGCACGGTCGTCGACAGCGTGGGCGTCGACCTGGTCGTGCGCCCGCGCGCGCTGGTGCCGAGGGCATGAGCGCCGTGCCCACCGAGGGCGAGGACAGCGCCACCGCCCGGCCAGTCCCGACCCCGGTGCCGACGCACGTCCCGGTGCTCAACATCGCCAACCTGCTCACCATGAGCAGGCTCGCGCTCGTCCCGGTGTTCCTGGTCGCGCTGTTCGCCGACTGGCGCTGGACCAGCGCGCTGATCTTCGCCGTCGCCTCGATCACCGACCACGTCGACGGCAGGCTGGCCCGCCGCCACGGCCTGATCACCGACTTCGGCAAGATCGCCGACCCGATCGCCGACAAGGCCCTCACCGGGGCCGCGCTGGTCGGGCTCAGCCTGCTCGGCGAGCTGCCGTGGTGGGTGACCGCGGTCATCGCCGTGCGCGAGGTGGGCGTGACTCTGCTGCGGTTCTGGGTGATCCGGCACGGGGTGATCCCGGCCAGCCGCGGCGGCAAGCTCAAGACGCTGCTCCAGGTCGTGGCCATCGGGCTGTTCCTGCTGCCGCTGCCGGGCCTGCTGCACGTCGTCGCGTGGGTGGTGATGGGCGCGGCGATCGCGCTCACCGTCGTCACCGGCGTCGACTACGCCGTGCGGGCCTTCCGGCTGCGGGCCCGGGGCAAGCGCGCGGTCCCGTGATCGCCGGCGTGCCGCCCGAGCAGGTCGCCGGGCTGATCCGCAGGCTGGCCGCGCGCGGGGAGACGATCGCGGCGGCCGAGTCGCTGACCGCCGGGCTGCTCACCGCGGCCCTGACCGGCGTGCCCGGGTCGAGCGCGGTCGTGCGCGGCGGTCTCGTGGTGTACGCCACCGACCTCAAGGCGTCGCTGGCGGGGGTGGACCCGCGGCTGCTGGCCGAGCGCGGCCCGGTCGACTCCGAGGTGGCCGCCGCGCTGGCCGCGGGGGCGCGGGCGCGCTGCGGGGCGACGATCGGGCTGGGCCTGACCGGGGTCGCCGGGCCGGGGCCGCAGGACGGCGTGCCAGCCGGGACGGTGTACGTGGCGCTGGAGTCCCCGCGCGGCGGCTTGATCTCGCTGCTGCGGGCGGGCGGCGGGCGCGAGGAGGTCAGGGCGGCGGCCGTGCGGGCGGCCCTGGGCCTGGTGGCGGACGACCTGGATGCGATCATCGAGTGAGTTTGGTGTCACGCTTGGTGCTCGCCCGACCGGGAACAGGCAGGTCGCCGCGGGTGTTCGCTCTTGGCGTACGCGGTGGGAAGGCAGTGCGTCATGTCAGTGCCTCTGGGTAACGTGATGAGTAACCGTCGGAGGAAGGAGGTGTGCGATGACCGTGCTGCTGCGCGAGGCCATCGGTGACCGGCTGCGCCACACCCGGACCAACCAGCGCCGCACCCTGCGGGAGGTGTCCCGATCGGCGCGGGTCAGCCTCGGTTACCTCTCCGAGGTCGAACGGGGCCGCAAGGAGGCGTCCAGCGAGCTGCTCGCCGCCATCTGCGACGCGCTCGACCTGCCGTTGGCCGAGTTGATGTCCCACGTCGCCTCCGACATCTCCGCGCTCACCTCGGTCGAGCACGGCGTTCCGGAGCAGGTCCCGGCCGAGGCCAGGGCCGCGGCCGAGCACGGCGAGACCGGGACGCGGGCCGCGGTCGACGCTGGCAGGCTGGTGCCCGCCGTCGTCGGCGACAGCTTGGCGGACCTGCGGTTGCAGCCGCTGCACTCGCTCGACTCCCTGGGCGGCGCCCGGGCGTTCGCGGCCGCCTGAGCCGTTCTCCCAGCGTGCGCACTTCGCGTCCGCCGGACCGCTGCCGGTCCGGCGGACGCGGCGCGTTCGGCCCCGTTCTCGGTTACGCTGGGTGAGGGGTCAGGGATGACCCGGACCCCGGTCCCGGTGACCCCCGGAGATGATCCCGGAAATTGTCCGGGTCCGGTGGAACGCCCCGCGACCACCTGACACGATGGAACCCAACCAGGTGCCGGGACGTTGCCGTTTCATCGGAAAGGTCAGGCGGCGACTTGTCCGAGTGAACCGACAGTCGTGAGAAGGCAGGCGGAGGAGATGGCCAACCCGTTCGTGAAGTTCTGGAAGTACCTGATGGCCTCGTTCTCGTCGAAGATCGACGAGCACGCGGACCCCAAGGTGCAGATCCAGCAGGCCATCGAGGACGCGCAGCGCCAGCACCAAGCGCTCTCGCAGCAGGCCGCCGCCGTCATCGGCAACCAGCGCCAGCTGGAGATGAAGCTCAACCGCCAGCTCGGCGAGGTGGAGAAGCTCCAGGCCTCGGCCCGCCAGGCCCTCGTGCTGGCCGACGAGGCCCGCGCCAAGGGCGACGAGGCCAAGGCCACCCAGTTCGAGACGGCGGCGCAGTCCTTCGCTACCCAGCTGGTCACCGCCGAGCAGGGCATCGAGGACCTCAAGACCCTGCACGACCAGGCCCTCCAGGCCGCGGCGCAGGCCAAGCAGGCCGTCGAGCGCAACGCGATGGTCCTGCAGAACAAGCTCGCCGAGCGCACCAAGCTGCTCAGCCAGCTGGAGCAGGCCAAGATGCAGGAGCAGGTCTCCCGCTCGCTGAACCAGATGAGCGAGCTGGCCGCCCCGGGCAACACCCCCTCGCTGGAGGAGGTCCGGGAGAAGATCGAGCGCCGCTACGCCACCGCCCTCGGCTCGGCCGAGCTGGCCCAGAACTCGGTGCAGGGCCGCATGATGGAGGTCCAGGCCAGCACCACCGAAATGGCAGGCCGCTCCCGCCTGGACCAGATCCGCGCCTCCATGTCCGGCGGCCAAACCCCCCAGGTCACCAGCGGCCAGGCCGCCCAGGCCACGCCCAGCAACATCGAGGCCGAAATCGCCCAGCGCGTCGCCCAGGAGCGCCAGGCCAACCCCCAGTCCAACAACTAGCCACCAGGAGGGGATCGGCAATGCGCACCCCAGTCCGCGTCGCCGATCCCACCCCAGCCCGCTCCGAGCAGCCGAGCCGCCCCAGCCTTGGCGACCCGCCGATTGCGCGAGGAAGCGCGGCGGGAGGCGCATTGGTCGACCTTCGGCGTTCTCGCTGGGCCGTGCGGGGGAGTGCGGCGGAAAGTGTGCTGGTCGGCGTTCGGCGTTCTCGCTGGCTCGTGTGGGGAAGCGCGGCGGAAAGCGCGCTGGTCGGGGTTCGGCGTTCTCGCTGGCTCGTGTGGGGGAGTGCGGCGGGAGGCGTGCTGGTCGGGGATCGGCGTTCTCGCCAGCCCGTGCGGGGAAGAGCGGCGGATAGCGCGCTGGTCGGGGTTCGGCGTTCTCGCTGGCTCGTGTGGGGGAGTGCGGCGGAAGGCGTGCTGGTCGGCGTTCGGCGTTCTCGCTGGTCTGTGCGGCGGAGAGCGCGCTGGTCGGTGGTCGGCGGTCTCACCCGCCCGCGCCTGGGCGGGTCGGCAGCGTTGGTGGGTGCCGGTTGAGCGGGATTGGCTGGTCGGGAAGGGGTCGGCGTGGGTTATCGGCGTGATCTGGTTCGCATCGTCGACATGGCCAACCGGCATGTGGATGCCGTCGCCAAGATGCAGGCGCGGTTCGCGCAGTGGCGGGACCCGCGCGCCAGGGCTCTGCGCAAGCGTCGGCGGGCCGTCCGGTCGACCACGGCGTGGACCGGCACCGGGGTCGTCACCGGCACCGGGGCGGTCGTGGTCGAGGCCGCCGTCGCCGCCCCCGGCGCGTCCGTGCCCGTGCTGATCGGAACGGCCGTGGTGTCCGGCGTAGCCGCGATCGCCTCCGGAGTCCGCACGTGGCGTCTGCACCGCCAACCGCTCCCAGAGCCCGCCCGCGCCCCCGTCGCCCTACCCCCGCACGACTCCCAAGCCCGCGAACCCATGCGCGCCCTGGCCGACGCCGAGGACACCCTCCGCGAACTCCTCACCCAACTCAGCCGAGGCGCCCTGATCCCCCAGGACTCGGTAGACCACTCCCGCCGAACCGGCGCCGAAGCCGCCGAAGCCCTCCGCGCGGTCTCCGCCCAACTCCAAGCCGTCGAACGCGCCCGAGACCACGCCCCCGCCGCCGACCGAGCCGCCCTAACCGCAGGAATCCACGCCCTCCGCACTCAACTGGAGGAAGGCGTAGAGGGCTACTGCGCCCTGGTAGCCGCCGCAGGCCGCGCCCTAGCAGCCTCCACAGGCCCCACCCCCCGCCACGACCTGACCAACGCCACCGACCACCTAGCCGCCCTAGCCCTAGCCCTCCGCGAACTATCCCCCCACTCCCACTAACCCCACCCCACCGAACCCACTCCCACCCCACCCCGCTCGACCCCACGCGCTGCTCAGCCCGCGCCCTCCAGCCCGCGCGCCTCCCGGCCCACGCGCCCCCCGGCCTGCGCGCCCTCCAGCCCGCGCACTCCCCGGCCCACGCGCCCCCCGGCCTGCGCGCCCTCCAGCCCGCGCACTCCCCGGCCTGCGCGCCCTCCAGCCCGCGTGCTCCCCGGCCCGCGTGCCTCCCGGCCTGCCGTGCTCCCGGCCCGCGCGCTCCCCGGCCCGCGTGCCTCCCGGCCTGCCGTGCTCCCGGCCCGCGTGCTCCCTGGCCTGCGTGCCCTCCAGCCTTCGCGCCCTCGGCCCTCGTGCTCCCCGGGCTGCCGCCGAGGCCGCGCGAGCGGGCCCCTCGGCCGCGGCGTTCCGGCCCGCGCCACTCCCAGCCTCGCGCGACCCCGAGCCGCAGCCTGGTCCGCGCCCCGCCTTCCGCCCCGCGCCGCTCCCCGCCCCCGCTCAATCCCAGACCGGCCGGTCCAGCGCGACCCCCGGCCTGCGCGACCCCCGGCCTGCGCGTCCCCGGCCCGCACCGCCCCTCGGTCCCGTCACCACCCGCCATCCCTCCGCCCCGTCCCGCGCCTCCACAACCTCGCCATGGCTCCCGGCCCCGTCCACCACCCGATCCACGCGCTCCCCGGTCCCGCCGCCACCCCCCACCCCGCCGCCCCTTCGGCGGCTTCGTCCGGTCCCGGCACTGTTCACCTGTCGGTCCGCGAGGCCCCGCAACCTGCCCTACCCCGCCGCCCCGCCCGTTTCCGCGGCTTCGTCGCGTTCCCCGGCGCCGTTCACCTGCCGGTCCGCGAGGCTCCGCAATCTGCCCCGCCTCGCCGTGCTGTCCCGCGCCTCGCCGTGGCTCCCGGCGCCCGTTCGCCCCGCCCGGTCCGCATGGCCCCCGCCTGCCACCACCCCATCCAGCATCCAGCCGTGCCGGTCACAGCACCCGCGGCCCCGCCCCCTGCGCCCACCCCGGGCCCCACCCCACACCCCGGCAGCGCCCCCTCCACACCCCACCCAGCTCCCCCGAACAGCGGCGTGGTTCACACCCAGCCCGCCATCATGGCCGCCCAGCTGAGACGTCCCCTCTCCAGACCCCATCGAGAGGACTCGTCCCATGAACGAAGCCGACATCGGGCCGATGGTGCGCAGCAGGGTCGCCCAGATGCCTGCCCATGAGCAGCGCTTCTGGACCGCGGTCGCCGCGGGCGGGGTGGATCGGCGGTGGGCCGCGCGGCTCCTCGACGTCGCCACCGAGTGGATTGCCGCGGGGCGTTCCGCCACGTTCGACCCCTATTCGCTGGCGCTGTCTTGGGCCGTCAGGTAGCACCTCGTAGCCGCAATGGCGGGACTCACTAGGGCATTCAGGTAAACATCACGGTGTCGTATCGACTCGGCGACTACGTGCTGTGGCACCATGCTCCGAACCAACCGCGGCGGGTGGAGGGTGGGCGTTGACTTTGTGGTCCGTGCACGGAGACGGTCGGCGTGTGCGGGACGGCGAGGTCGTCGCGCCGGGGGAGCGGCTGAGCTGGCCGCTGACCATCGGCCTCGGCTTGCAGCACGTGGCCGCCATGTTCAGCGCGACCGTGCTCGTCCCCGCGCTCACCGGCTTCCCGGTGACCACCACCCTGCTGTTCTCCGGGGTGGGCACACTGCTCTTCCTCGTCATCACCCGCAATCGCGTGCCCAGCTACCTCGGCTCGTCGTTCGCCTTCATCGCTCCGCTGCTCGCGGCCAAGGAGAACGGCCTGGCCGTGCAGCTGGGGATAGTCCTGACCGCGGGCCTGCTGCTCATGGGCGTCGGCGTGGCGGTGAAGGCCCTCGGCGTGCGGCTGCTGGATTCGGTCATGCCGCCGGTGGTCACCGGCGCGGTCGTGCTCCTCATCGGCCTCAACCTCGCCCCGGTGGCGACCGGCTCGTTCGCCAAGCAGCCGCTGATCGCCGTGCTGACGCTGGCCGTCGTGATGGGCTGCGCCGTGCTGGCCCGCGGCATGCTCTCGCGCATGTCGATCCTCATCGGCGTGCTCGTCGGCTGGGTGGCCGCGGCGCTGACCGGTGGCCTGGACGACGCCCGGGTCGCCGCGCTGGGCGCCGCGCCGTGGTTCGGCCTGCCGGAGTTCGCCGCGCCCATGCTGCGCCCGTCGGAGATCCTGCTGGTCATCCCGGTGGTGATCGTGCTCGTCGCCGAGAACGTCGGGCACGTCAAGGCCGTCGGCGCGGTGACCGGCCGCAACCTCGACGGCAGCGTGGGCGACGCGCTGATCGCCGACGGCCTGGCGACCTCCCTGGCGGGCGCGGGCGGCGGCTCGGGCACGACCACCTACGCCGAGAACATCGGCGTCATGGCCGCGACCCGCGTGTACTCGACCGCCGCCTACGCCGTCGCCGCGGTCGTGGCGCTGGTGCTGTCCCTGGTGCCCAAGTTCGGCGCGCTGATCAACACCGTGCCCGACGGCGTGCTCGGCGGCGCGACGATCCTGCTCTACGGCATGATCGGCCTGCTCGGCGTGCGGATCTGGCAGGCCAACCGGGTCGACTTCACCGACCCGGTGACGCTCATGGTCGTCGCCGCCGCGGTGGTCGCCGGCGTGGGCAACCTGACGCTGAGCGTGGGCGGCATGCGCCTGGAGGGCATCGCCTGGGGCTCGCTGATGGTCGTCGTGCTCTACCCGGTGCTGCGCAAGCTCAGCGCGCTGCGGTCGCGCGGTTGATCGCCCGGACCAGCCCCGGCCCGGAGTAGATGAAGCCGGTGTAGAGCTGCACCAGGCGCGCGCCCGCGTCGAGCATGCGCAGGGCGTCGTCGGCGGCCATGATCCCGCCGACGCCGATCACCGGCAGGTCGCTCTCCTTGGCGACGAACGACACGACCTCCAGCGCCCGCGCGGTGAGCGGGCGTCCGCTGAGCCCGCCCGCCTGCGCCGCGTCCGGCCCGCTCACGCCGTCGCGGGAGAGCGTGGTGTTGGTGGCGATCAGGCCGTCGATGTCGTGGTCGGCGCACACCTGGAGAACTTCGCCGATCGCTTCGTCGGTGAGGTCCGGGGCGATCTTGACCAGGATCGGGGTGCCGTCGGCCTCGGCGGCCAGGGCCCCGACGAGTTCGTCGAGCGCGGCGCGGTCCTGCAGGCCGCGCAGGCCGGGGGTGTTGGGGGAGCTGACGTTGACGGCGAAGTAGTCGGCGTGCGGCTTGAGCACGCGCAGGGAGTGCAGGTAGTCCTCCACGGCGTCCTCGACCGGCGTGGTCTTGGACTTGCCGATGCTGACGCCGATGGGCACGCCGATCGGGCCGGTGGCGGCCAGCCGGGCGGCCAGCGCGTCGGCGCCCGCGTTGTTGAAGCCCATCCGGTTGATGATCGCCTGGCTCTCGGGCAGCCGGTAGATGCGGGGCTTGGGGTTGCCGGGCTGGGCGTGCCGGGTGACCGTGCCCACCTCGATGAAGCCGAAGCCCAGGCCGGGCCAGGCGCGCAGGGCGCGGCCGTCCTTGTCCATGCCCGCGGCCAGCCCGACGACGCCGGGGAAGCGCAGGCCGAACGCGGTGGTCTCGGTGTGCGGGCCGAGCAGTCGGCGCAGCGGGCCCAGCGCCGGGCCGAGCCTGCCCAGGGCCTTGATGGTGCGCTCGTGGGCGACCTCGGGATCGCCCTTGCCGAGGGAGAACAGGACACGCCGGACCATCCGCTGGTACACCACGGCGCCATCGTGTCATCCGGACGCGATGATGGTCGCGTGACCCGCGACGCCGACGAGCTGTACGCCCTGCCCCGCGACGAGTTCACCGCCGCCCGCAAGGCGCTGGCCAAACGGCTGCGCGACGACGGCGATCCCCAGGCCGCGGCCCAGATCGACAAGCTGGCCAAGCCCACGACGGCGGCCTGGCTGGTCAACCAGCTCGTCCGCTCCGACCCCGACGCCGTGTCCGAGCTCACCGACCTCGGCCACGCCCTGCGCGAGGCCCACCAGTCCGCCGACGGCGCCGCCCTGCGCGACCTGACCCGCAAGCGAACCGAAGTGCTGCGCGATCTCGTCTCCCGCGCGGGCGACGACCTGAGCGAACCGATCACCCGCGAGCTGGAGGAGATGTTCACCACCGCCCTGCTCGACGAATCCGCCGCCGACCGCCTGCGCACCGGCCGCATCGCCTCCGTCCGCGACCTCTCCGGCGCGCCCGCGTGGCCGGGCCTGGAGGTGACCCCGCAGCCCAAGCCGGAGAAGAAGACCCCGAAGAAGAAGGAACCCGCCCCCGACCGCAAGGCCCTGATCGCCGAGGCGAAAGCCGAGGTCAAGGCCGCGGAGGCCGAGCGGGCGAAGGCGGAGAAGGCGGTGGCGGCCGCCGAGAAGGCCGTCACCAAGGCCGAGGAGCGCGTGCGCGAGCTCAACGCCCAACTGGACGCCGCCGAAGCCGCCGAACTAGACGCCCGCCGCGACCTCCAACTAGCCCGCCGCGCCGCCAAGGAAGCCGAACGCGCCACAACGGCTGCCTGGCGACGTCGGCAGCAGTTGGAGGACTAGACGCAGTGCCCGACCGGCGGGCGTGGAACCGCCCGGGGCGGGACCGGGGTGCACTCGACGCGGGCTACCTCAGGCCCGCCGGTGGGTGGTGCTGTTCCGGCTGCGGCCGAGCGTCAGCCGCTGGGCATAGGACAGCCCCCGGGCTGCTTCCCCGCGCGAGGCGCAGGGCTCGGGGTGGACTCCGCCCCGAGAGCCCGGGGGCCGGGTGACTGCCTGGTATTCGCTGCGGTGGTCCTTAGCGGACAGCCACCTCACGAGTCCGAAGGGAAATCACTTCTGGACCACCTCCTTTCTTGTGTACGCACAACCTAGGTCGCGCCCCCGCCGCGGATCAACGGATTTAGCTCATCCCTCATTCGGGTGATGCTAGGGTCATTACCCGGATACGCAGAGTGTGTGAAACCTGTTCACAGAGATCATCTGGGGAAGGAGCGCCGGTGGCCGCTGCGGGACGGGTAGCCATCGGTGCGCTGGTGGGCGCGGCGACGGCGGCGCTGCTCTTCGAGGGCATCGAGTCGGGCACGCAGCTGCAAGCCGCCCCCGAGGTGCTCGACCACCCCATGGACCCCGACAGCACCCACCCGCCCGCCATCCCGGTCACCCTGATCTCGGCCACCTCCGCCACCCCGCCCCCCATCAGCACCACCACGACCAGCACAAGCACCTCAACGACCACCACGACAACCACAACCACCACATCGATCACCACCACCACGACCACCCAAGCCCCACCCCCCACGACCACCACCACAACCGCCGAACCCCCACCGCCGCCACCCCCCACCACGACCACCACAACCCGCCGCCCCTGCGGCATCCTCTGGTGCCCCTGACTCAGCTCGGCCGCGGCCCCACCTGGCACACCGGGCAGTAGTACGTGGGCCGGTTGTCCTGGTCCGCCCGGCGGGAGCCGCCCCTGCGGCATCCTCTGGTGCCCCTGACTCAGTCCGGCCGCGGCCCCGCCTGGCACACCGGGCAGTAGTACGTGGGCCGGTTGTCCTGGTCCGCCCGGCGGATGCGCCCCCCGCACCGCGGGCACGGGTACCGCGTCCGGTCATAGGCCCACGTCGGATTCCGCGGATCCCCAGTGGTGTTGCGAGTCACCCGCAAACGATTGCGGTACAGCAGATCCCGGCTCACCGCCACCACCCGATCCGCGTCCACATCGGACACCGGCGTCCACGGCGTCACCCGCAGCACCGCGCACACCTCCGACTTGTAGACGTTCCCCAGCCCCGCCATCACCCGCTGGTCCAGCAGCGCCACCCCCAGCTCCCGCTCCGGCTCCGCCCGCAGCCGCGCGGCCGCCCGGGCGGCCAGCTCCGGCCCCCAGTCCGGGTCGAGCAGGTCGGGACCGAGGTGGGCCACCAGCCTGCCCTCGTCCGCCGTCGCCACCAGCGCCATCTCGTGCAGCGCGTACCCCACCGCCTGCCGGTCCGACCCCACCAGCAGTGCCCGCACCTGGTGCGCAGGCCGCCGCCACCGCGCCCCCGCCGCGCCGACGTGCCACGCCCCGTCCATCCCCAGATGCGACCGCAGGCTCACCGAGCTGTCGAACCGGATGAACAGGTGCTTGCCCACCGGATGGACCCCGACCACCGCGCGCCCCGCCAGGTCGACCGTCGACAAGCGGGGATGCCGCAGCTCACCCCGCACGAGCCGTTGGCCGGTCATCGCCTCGGCCAGGACCGCGGCGGTGCGGAAGACGGTGTCGCCCTCGGGCACGTCAGACCTCGGCGGCCTCGGCGTCGTCGTCATCGGGCCAGTCGATGGCCTGGTGGCGACCGCGGCGGCCGCTGCGCAGCACGCGCGCCAGCAGCAGGTTGAACGCCAGCGACACCTCGCGCGCCCCGGGCGTGTGCCACTGGTGGATGGGCATGCACGCCCCCTGCGCCTGCTGCACGGCCAGCCGGTCCGGCAGCGCGACGGGCATCACCAGCGAGCCGAAGCTCTCCCGCAGCTCGGCGATGCGGAACTGGTGCTCGTAGGAGTGCGAGCGCACCTTGTTGACCACGACGCCGATCGCCGAGAGCGCCGGGTTGTGCTGGTCGCGGGTGTCGGCGACGGCCTCGAAGGCGCGTTGGGCCCCGGCGACGGCGTAGAGGGTGGGCTCGGTGACCAGCAGCGCGCCCTGCGCGGCGACCAGCGCCGAGCGGGTCAGCCTGCCCAGCGACGGCGGGCAGTCGAGCAGGACGAGCTGGTAGGGCAGCTCGTCCTCGGTGAGCATCGTCTTCAGCTCCGCCAGCGCCCGGCCTAACTTCTCCAGCCTGCGCGCCCCCGGGTCGGGGTCGTTGAGCGTCTCGACCTCTTCGGAGCCGACCAGCACGTCGACCTCCTCACCCCACGCGCTGGGCGCGATCGCCTCCCGGATGACGCTCGGACGGGGGGTTTCCAGCACGTCGGCCAGCGTGGCCTCGGTCTCGGCGGGGTCGAGGGTGGCGGTGGCGTTGCACTGCGGGTCCAGGTCGACCACCAGCGTGCGGGCCCCGCGGCGCAGGGCGGCCGAGGCCAGCCCGAGGACCACCGTGGTCTTCCCCACGCCACCCTTGAGGCTCAGCACCGCCACCGTCTGCACAACGTCACTTTAGGGTCTCTACGCTTCGCGTTATGCGCCCCGATCCTGTTCGCCGCGTGCTGGACGCCGAGCTGACCGCCGCCCGGGACCGCCGGGGCGGGCAGCCGCCCCGCCTCCTCGACGTCGGTGGCGGCAGCGGCGTCCTCGCCGTCCCGCTGGCCGCGGCGGGCGCGGAGGTCACCGTGGTCGACCCGAGCCCGAACGCCCTGGCCACCCTGCACCGGCGGGCCTCCGACGCGGGTGTGGGGCGCCTCATCACCGCCGTCCAGGGCGACAGCGACGCCTTGGACCAGCTGGTCACCCCGGGCTTCGACCTGGTCATCGCGCACGGGGTGCTGGAGGTCGTGGACGACCCCAAGCTCACGGTGTCGGCCCTGGCCGCCGCGGTGGCGCCCGGGGGAGCGGTGTCGGTCGTCGTCGCCAACCGCTTCGCCGCGGTCATCCAGCGCGCGATCACCGGCAAGCTCACCGACGCCCGCAGCCTCCTCGACGGCCCCACCGTCCCCGGCGAACCCCGCCGCTTCGACACCGTCGGCCTGCGCGCCCTCCTCGACGACGCGGGCCTGACCGTCCACCTCGTCCAGGGCCTCGGCGTCCTGACCGACCTCGTCCCCGGCGCGGTCCTCGAATCCAGCCAGCAAGCCGCCGACACCCTCGCCGAACTGGAGTCCACGGCGTCGACGATGGCCCCCCTGCGCGACATCGCCACCCGCCTGCACGCCCTGGCCCGCCGCTGACCCCACCCGCTGTCGGTGGGGTGTGCTTTCCTGTGCCGCATGGGGCGGAGCGGGGATCTGCCGCGCGGGCTGGTGGAGCGGTACCGGGCGGGGGACGGCGGGTGGCCGGACGATGCGGGCTGCCCGATCCTGCACGTCGACATGGACGCCTTCTACGCATCGGTGGAGATCCGGGAGCGGCCGGAGCTGGCCGGGCGGCCGGTGGTCGTGGGCGGCGTGGGGCCGCGCGGGGTGGTGTCGTCGGCGAACTACCTGGCGCGGGAGTTCGGCGTGCGCTCCGCCATGCCGACAGCGCACGCCCGGCGCCTGTGCCCGCACGCGGTCTTCCTGCCGCCGACGTTCGAGCTCTACCGCGCGGTGTCGGCCGGGGTGCTGGCGATCTTCCGCGACATCACGCCCCTGGTCGAGCCGCTGAGCCTGGACGAGGCGTTCCTCGACGTCGGGGGAGCGCTGCGGCGGTTGCGGTCGACGCCTGCGGGCATCGGGGCCGAGATCCGGCGGAAGGTGCTGGCCGAGCACGGGATCAGCTGCTCGGTCGGGGTGGGGCCGACGAAGTTCGTGGCGAAGCTGGCCTCGGGCCTGGCCAAGCCGGACGGCATGCTGGTCGTACCGAAGGACGAGATCGAGGCGTTCCTGCACCCGCTGCCGGTCTCCGCCCTGTGGGGCGTCGGCAAGGCCACCGCCCAGCGCCTTGCGTCGATCGGCTTGGAGCGGGTGGCCGACGTGGCGGAGACCCCGCTGCCCCGCCTGCGCCGCGCGGTCGGCGCCGCGACGGCGGAACACCTGCACGCCCTGGCCAGGGGCTTGGACTCCCGCCCGGTGGTCCCCGAATCCCCCGAGAAGTCCATCGGCGCCGAGGCGACCTTCGACGTCGACCACCACGACCGCATCCTCCTGGCCCGCGAACTCCTCCGCCTGAGCGAGAAGACGGCCGCCACCCTGCGCTCCCGCGGCCTCAGCGGCCGCACGGTCTCGATCAAGGTCCGCTACGCCGACTTCACCACCATCACCCGCTCCCGCACCCTCCCCACCCCCACCGACATAACCCAGGAGATCTACCGAACCGCCGTCCGCCTCCTAACCACCCACGCCCCACCCGGCCCCATCCGCCTCATCGGCGTCCGCATGGAACAACTAGCCCCCGCCGACCAAGGCCAACTAACCCTCGACACCCCCGAAAACGGCTGGCGAGAAGCCGACCAAGCCGCCGACCAGGCCCGCTCCAAATACGGCCACACCGCCATCCGCCCCGCATCCCTGCTGGGCGGCGAGGGGGAGAGGTAACACCCCGCCACAAACCACGCACCCCATCGCCTGTGAACCGCACACGTCTGTCGCCGAACTCACGCGGCCCACCGCTGCACGCGGCGCCCGCCGCCGAACCGCAGGAATCCCACTGTCGCTGCACTCGCGGCCTGCTGCCGTTGCCGAGGCTCCCGCGGCCCGCTGCCACCGCGCCCCCGCGCCGCTGCCGAACCTCACGTGACCAGCGCCGCCGCCGATCTCACCGCCGCCCTGTTGAAGCTCGCCCAACCCGCGCCGCTACCAAGTCCCGCACACCTCCGCGCCCCAATCCTCCGCGCCCCCCAAACCTCCGCGCCCCAATCCTCCGCGCCCCCCAAACCTCCGCGCCCCCCAACCCCCATGCCCCAAACCCCCGTGGCCCCGAACCGTGCCCAAACCCCGCACCCCGAACCCGCAGCCCCCGCCCCACCCCTAGAACCCGACCTCACCCCCCACCAACACCCCAGCCGCCGCCAACTCCTCCTCCACCCGCCGCTCAATAACCCCCGCCGCCACATCCCCGTCATAAGTAGCGTGCGCCCCTAGCACCACCTCATACCCCCGCCGCACCGCCGCCAGCGCAGTCGACCGCACGCACTGCTCGCTCTGCATCCCCGCGATCACCACCCGCGCACCAGCAGGCAGCAGGTCCGCCAACCCCGTCCCCACGAAGGCGTCCGGCCAAGCCTTGTCGACCACGTGCTCCCCGCCGAGCACGTCATGCACCAGTTCCCACCCCGGCGTCCCCGTCTCGTCCGGTTCGCCCGTCCCTCCGTTGTTGCGCACGTGCACCACCTGCGCCCCCGCGATCCGCGCCCGCGTGAGCAAGGCGACAACCGCGGCCTCCACCACATCCGCCCCAGGCACCGGATAAGGCGGTCGGAGCATGTTGCGCTGCACGTCGACCAGCATGAGGACATCCGGCATGCCCCGAACGCTAGCACAGGTGTTCGACAGAAAATGTGGTCAAGTCGTGGGTTTGATCCCCGTGCGCGCTGGGTACTGACCTTGCGGACTTCGCCGCCGTGGGGCGGGGTGGAGAATGGTGCCCGGAAGACGGGCAGCGAATCCCACCCCGCTCCACACTTTTGCGGGCGGGGAGCCGGACCGGAGGGAAGCAGTAGTGTCAGAGGTCGAAACCGAGACGGTGACCAGAGCCGCGCGCGTCAGGAACGTCGACATCCTCGTCGGCGCCGACGCCGACCAGGTGCCCCTGGTCCGGTCCTTCGCCGCGGACATCGCGATGCGGCTGGACTTCGACCTCGACGCGATCGAAGATCTGCGGATGGCCGTGGACGAGGCGTGCTCGCTGCTGGTGCGCGCGGCCGCCGAGGGCAGCCGCCTGCACTGCGCGTTCGAGCCGGAGCCGCAGGCGCTGCGGGTGCGGGTGGCGGTGGACGCGGTGAGCGAGCGCCCGCCGTCGGCGGACCCGCTGGCCTGGCAGATCCTCACCGCGCTGGCCGAGTCGCTCAGCGAGCGGATCGAGCCGATGGGTGAGGCCCACCGCGTCACCGTCGAGCTCGTCGCCCGCCCGACCGTCATGGACGCGCGGTGACCGAGGACGTCGACCCGAGGTTCGCCGAGCTGGCGGGCCTGGCCGAGGACGACCCGCGCCGCTCGGTGCTGCGCTCGGAGCTCGTCGCCGCGCACCTGGAGCTGGCCCGCAACCTCGCCCGCAAGTTCGACCGGCGCGGTGAGTCGCTGGAAGACCTCGTGCAGGTCGCCACGATCGGGTTGATCAAGGCCGTCGACCGCTTCGACGTCGGCCGCGGCAGCTTCTACGCCTTCGCCGTGCCGACGATCATGGGCGAGCTGCGCCGCCACTTCCGCGACACCGCGTGGGCGGTGCGCGTGCCGCGCCAGCTCAAGGAGCTGCACGTCACGGTGGCGAGCGCGAGCGCCGAGCTGAGCCAGACCCTGGGCCGCGCGCCCAAGCCGTCGGAGCTGGCCGACCACTTGGGACTCGACCGCGAGCAGGTCTACGAGGTGCTGGTCGCGGGCGCGAGCAAGCAGGGCACTTCGCTGGACGCGCGCCTGGCCGAGCCGTCGGGCGACCGCTTCGGCTACGAGGACGAGCAGTTCGCCGAGGTGGACAACCGCCGCGCGCTGGCCCCGCTGCTGGCCGCGCTGCCCGAGCGCGAGCGGCGGATCCTGGTGCTGCGGTTCTTCCGCGGGATGAGCCAGTCCGACATCGCCCGGCGGGTCGGGGTGTCGCAGATGCAGGTCTCGCGCCTGCTCGCCAAGACGTTACGCCAGTTGCGGGCGGGTCTCGGTGAAGACTCCACTATGGCCGGATAGCGCAGCGCACCGCCCTAAAAGGACGGTGCGCTGCGCTGCGTACCCCAGCGCGGACTGCGGGTCAGGAAGCCTTGAGAGCGCGGCGGCGCTGCGCGATCAGCGTCCGGCGCTCGCCTTCGCCCATCGCACCCCAGATGCCGTACGGCTCCTGCACGGCGAGCGCGTGCTCGCGGCACTGCTCAAGCACGGGGCAGGCGCGGCAGATCGCCTTGGCGCGCTCCTCGCGGGCGTGCCGCGCGGGGCCGCGCTCGGCGTCGGGGTGGAAGAACATCATCGCGTCGGCACCCCGGCAGGAGCCTTGCAGCTGCCAGGACCAGGACTCGGCGACCGGCTTGGGCAGGCGGGTGATCTCGGCCATGGCGTTTCCCTCCCTCGGGTGCCCTCCGCTGGGGTGCGGCGGGGTCGCCTGCGACTTACCCGGCGCTGTCGGGGGTGAAACGGTGTTGTCGTGACCCGCTCGGGTCACGGGGTGATTAGGGTGTGCCGAGCAGGGCAACCCGCGCCGAGGAAGGACGACTGTGGAAACCAAGACCGAGGGCTCCGACCCGATTGTCATCTCGGTGTCGGGCGAGGTGGACCTGGCCACGGCCGCGGATCTGGAGCGGACGCTGTCGGAGGCGATGGCCGGGACCGCCGCGACCACGATCGAGGTCGACCTGTCGCGCGTGGAGTTCATGGACTCCGCCGGGCTGCGGGTGCTGGTGGCCGCCCGCAAGCAGGCCGAGGACGCCGGGCGCACGCTCAAGCTGCGCGCCCCGCACGAGCGGGTGCGCCGGATCATCGAGATCACGGGCTTGTCGGCGGTGTTCGGCCTCAGTGAGTGACGAACATCACCCGGTCACGCGCGGTGTGGTTCACCGTCCGCCGGATGGGGTAACTCCTCGCACATGAAGGCGGTGACTGGTGGCGATCGGGGCGCGGCCGGACCGGGGGTCCGGACGGCCCTGATCCGGCTGCGCAGGCGCCCGGAGTCGGCCGCGTCGGCCCGCTACTTCACCGCTGCCGTCCTCGACTCCTGGCGGGTGGTCGACGACCTGGTGCAGGACGTCCTGCTGGCCGTCTCCGAGCTGGTCACCAACGCGGTGGAGCACGGGGTCGGCGAGGTCGTTCTCGAATTGGTGAATCTGAGCGGCCGATGCCTCCGGGTGCAGGTCAGCGACCAGGGCTTGGGTGCGAACCCGGCCCTGGTCCCGCTTTCGCCCAGCACACCGCGCAGCCGCGGCCTGGCGATCGTCGCCGCGGTCAGCACCCGGTGGGGTCACCGCGGCAACGACTCGGGCCTCTGCGTCTGGGCCGAGTTCCCTCTGGTGCGCCTCGAATAGACCGGGTGTGCCACCCTTGTGCGCATGGCACCCGAGGTTCCCGGCCCGGACGAGGTAGCCGAGATCGAGGCGGCCGCGCTGGCCCTGGGACTCGTCCTCACCCGCGCGAACACCGCCATCTACCCGAAGGTCCCCGCGCTCCAGCTCCGCGCGCTGCACTTCGCCGAGAGCGCCGAACCCCTGACCCTGACCCGGCTGGCGGCCTTGCTCAACGTCCTGCCGTCCTCGGCGAGCAGGCTGTGCGACCGCCTGGAGTCCGCGGGCCTGCTGCGCCGCCGCCCAGGCGAGCAGGACCGCAGGGAGGTCGAACTCCTCGTAACCGACGAAGGCCACGCCCTCCTAACCCGCCTCCGCCACGACCGCCGAGCCGACCTAGGCCGCGTCCTCTCCAACATGACCGCCGACGGCCGCGCCGCCTTGCTAACCGGCCTCCGCGAATTCACCGCCGTCTCCAACGCAGGCGTCCCGGTCTAGCCCCCACCCACCTCCTTCACCACACCACTTCACCACCACCACCCGAGCAACCAGCCCTCCTCGCGCCGCCACCGAGGAAAGCGCCGAGCCTGCGCACCCCCGCCTCCCCGCTCCACGCACCGCCCGGCCCCGCTGGCACCCCCGCCTCCGCGTGCTTCAGCTGGTCGCTGTCGGCCCGTCGGCTTCGGTCCGCCCGCCCCGGCGCCCGCCCCGGCCCGCCCTCACCCGCAGCGGCACCCCATCCCCAGCCGAGCCGCCCCTAGAAAGCCGCCAGCATCTCCTCCGCCGACCGCGTGTTGATCACCCGATCCGCCGTGATCCCGCACTCCTCAGCCCGCGCGCACCCATACGGCTGCCAATGAAGCTGCCCAGGCGCATGCGCGTCGCTATCGATCGCAAACACACACCCGAGATCCGCCGCCAACCGCAGCAACCGCCGAGGCGGGTCAAGCCGCTCCGGCCGGGAGTTGATCTCCACAGCGACCCCGTGCTCCACGCAAGCCCCGAACACCTCCTCAGCATCGAACTCCGACTCCGGCCGCCCCTTCCCCGTGACCAACCGCCCCGTGCAGTGCCCCAGCACGTCCACCAGCGGGTTCGACACCGCAGCAACCATCCGCCGCGTCATCTGCCGCCGCGGCATCCGCAGCTGCGAGTGCACGCTCGCCACCACCACATCCAGTGACGCCAACAACTCCGCCTGCTGATCAAGCCCCCCGTCGTCCAGGATGTCCACCTCGATCCCGGTCAGAATCCGGAACGGGGCCAGCTCGGCGTTCAGCTCGGCCACCACGTCAAGCTGCCTGCGCAGGCGATCCGCGCTGAGCCCGTGGGCGACCCGCAGCCGCGGCGAGTGGTCCGTCAGCGCCATCCACTCGTGCCCGAGCTTCTGCGCCGCCTCCGCCATCTCCCGGATCGGGCTGCCCCCGTCGGACCAGTCGGAGTGCGTGTGGCAATCGCCACGCAGGGCCTTGCGCAGCTCCTCACCGCCTTGGGGCGGCCCGCCCCCCGCCTTCGCCAGCAGCTCGGTCAGGTACTCCGGCTCGCCCCCGGCCACCGCCTCCGCGATCACCTTCGCCGTCGACGCGCCGATGCCGGGCAGGCCGGTCAGCGTGCCCGCCTTCGCGCGGGTGGCGACCTCGCCCGGGGGCAGGTCGGCGATGACCTGGGCGGCCCTGCGGAACGCCCGGACCTTCTGGGTGTGCGCGCCGGAGCGTTCCAGGAACAGCGCGATCTGCCGGAGCGCCGAGACGGGATCCATGCGGGCCAGCCAACCGCAGGCGGCGATCTTGCGCCAGTGAGCGGAGCACGGGATGCGCCATTAGCGTCGGGACATGGACATCCCGGACACCCCACCGATCCCAGCGGAGGCGCTGACCGGCCTGCTCGACGGCCGGTGGGCGCACGTGCGCGCCGAGGCCAGGGCGCGGATGGCCGAGCGCGGCCTGCCCGACACCGCCGACCTCACCACCGAGGGCTACCGGGCCGTCGTCCACACCGAGCTGCGGGAGCTGGCCCGCACCGGCTACCCGCGCATCGGCTTCCCCACCGCCTACGGCGGCGACGGCGACCCCGGCGGCGCGCTGACCGCCTTCGAGATGCTGGGCTTCGGCGACCTGTCGGTGATGGTCAAGGCCGGGGTGCAGTGGGGCCTGTTCGGCGGCGCCATCGAGGCCCTGGGCACCGAGCGCCACCACGACCGCTACCTGCGCCCCCTGATGGACCTCGACCTCGCGGGCTGCTACGCCATGACCGAGACCGGCCACGGCTCCGACGTCCAGAGCTTGCGGACCACCGCGACCTTCGACGGCGACGGCTTCGTCATCAGCACCCCCGACGACGCCGCCCGCAAGGACTACATCGGCAACGCCGCCCGCGACGGCCGGGTCGCCGTCGTCTTCGCCCAGCTGGTCGTCGGCGGGGTCGGCCACGGCGTGCACGCCCTGGTCGTGCCGATCCGCGACGAGGCCGGGAACGTGCTGCCGGGCGTGCGCATCGAGGACTGCGGCCCCAAGGCCGGGCTCAACGGCGTCGACAACGGCCGCATCTGGTTCGACGACGTGCGCGTCCCCCGCGACGCCCTCCTCGACCGCTACGGCTCCGTCGACGCCGACGGCGCCTACCACAGCCCGATCGAGGGCGACGCCAAGCGGTTCTTCACCATGCTCGGCACGCTCATCCGCGGCCGGATCAGCGTTGCGGGGGCGGCGGGCAGCGCGGCGAAGAAGGCGCTGGCCATCGCCGTGCGCTACGGCGACCGGCGCCGCCAGTTCACCCACCCGGACACCGGCGACGAGGTCGCCGTGCTCGACTACCTCGCCCAGCAGCGCAAGCTGCTGCCCGCCCTGGCCACGACCTACGCCCTGCACTTCGCCCAGGAGGAGTTGGTCAGCAGCCTGCACGACCTGCCGGAGGACGCCGACCGCCGCGAGCTGGAGTCCCGCGCCGCCGGGCTCAAGGCGATCAGCACCTGGCACACGACCCGCACGGTGCAGATCTGCCGCGAGGCGTGCGGCGGCGCGGGCTACCTGATGGCCAACCAGCTCCCCAGGCTGAAAGCGGACACCGACGTGTTCACTACGTTCGAGGGCGACAACACGGTGCTGCTGCAACTGGTCTCCAAGGGCCTGCTGAGCGGCTACCAGCAGCACATCGGCGAACGCGGCCTCGGCCGGGTGATCGCCGACCAGTTCGTCGAGGCCGTGATCGAACGCACAGCCGCCCGCGCGGTCATCGAGCGCCTGGTGAACGCCGTCACCTCCCGCGACGAGGAGACCGACCTGCTCGACCGCGGCTGGCACCTCAAGGTCTTCGAGGACCGCGAGAAGCACGTCCTCGACACCCTCGCCCGCAGGCTCCGCCGCGCCGCGGACCCCTCCGCCGACGCCTTCGAGGTGTTCAACTCCGCCCAGGACCACGCCCTGCGCGCCGCCCGCGTCCACGTCGACCGGATCGTCCTGGAGGCGTTCGTCGCCGCCATCGACCGCAACCCGTCGCCGCTGCTCAACCGCGTCTGCGACCTCTACGTCCTGTCGAACATCGAGGCCGACCTCGACTGGTTCCTCGGCCACGGCCGCTTCACCACGGCCCGCGCGAAGGCCGTCACCGGCGCCGTCAACGCCCTGTGCCGCACCCTGCGCCCGCACGCCGTCACCCTGGTGAACGCCTTCGCCATCCCGGACTCCCTCCTCGCCGCCCCGATCGCGTTCGGTGACATAACGAACACGGATGGTGGTATTGGTATGACCGGATCACGTTCGGGGGAGGAGTCCGGCAAAGCTGTGGCCCGGTGATCCCGGATCGGGTAGTCGCGGCGTTGAATGCGCCGTATCCTGGTGGACGACACCCCCCGGCGGGGGTGCCCGCCGGGTCCGGCGGCAACCCGTGATCGCCCGGCGCCCGCGACCGCAGTGCCGGAGGAGGAACGATGCCACTCTCCGAGCACGAGCAGCGACTGCTCGACCAGATCGAGCGCGCGCTCTACGCAGAGGACCCGAAGTTCGCCTCCACCGTCCGAGGAGCACGCCTACGCAAGCCGTCGAGGCGGCGCAAGCTGCAGGGCATCGCCCTGCTGCTGCTGGGCGCAGCGCTGCTCGTGACCGGTGTGATGCTGCCCAAGGTGGGCGGGGTCCCCGTGGTGAGCCTGCTCGGCTTCTTGATCATGTTCGGTGGCGCCCTACTGGCCTGGACGTCCTTCCGCAAGGGCGACAAGACCAGCGCCGAGGAGAGTGAGCCAACCGGCACCGCCCCCCCCAACCGCAGCGGCTTCTCCCAACGAATGGAAGAACGCTTCCGCAAGCGCTTTGACGAGGAGCGCTAGCACCCAGCAGACAAACAAGCCGGTCGGCCCCCAAGGGCCGACCGGCCTTTCGCATGCGTGCCTGGGAACGCACACGAGCGACCATTCGTGCCCTTACCCATAAGTCGTGCCTAACCCATAAGGAACTTGCCCATTCACCCAAAGTGACGCGCCCCCGCCCAACTGTCCGGTGAGGGGCGCATTCGTGGACGGTACTACCAATAGTTACCAACTGGCAACGCTACGTGCGAGTCCGCGCGTACTCCGTGAGCTGCCCCCGATGGAGGTAACGGCTCAGTGGCTGCCGGCGACCCCTTGGGATAGAACTGTGGAGTTACCCGAGCGGCACCCGACGGCAAGGAGCTCACTGTGGCCATCACTACCGAACGGTTCACCATGGCCCTGCAACGCTTGGAGCCAACTCAGTGGCGGCCGTTCGAGCGTTTGGCCTCCGTCTTTCTTGCTGACGAGTTTCCGAATCTGCGCCCCACCAGCGGCCTATCGGGTGACGGTGGCGCCGACGCCCTGCTATTCGAGGTGGAGGACGATCCGACAACGGTAGTCCAGTACTCGGTTCGCGTCGATTTTGCCAAGAAGATCGATGAAACCTGCAAGCGTATTAAGGTGAAGTTTCCTGCAGTTCGCATCTTGATCTACGTCACAAACCAGCCTATTGACTCGAAGGCTCCCGACCTCCGTCGCGAGATTCGCAAGAGTTATGGCCTACACTTGGACCCACGAGGTCTTGATTGGTTGATCGCGGTAAGAAACGCATCAAGCGCAACGATGGCCGAAGCGGAGGAACTTGCGCAACTTGTAGTAGATCCCCTAATTAGCAATCCGACACGCCTTATAGAGAATCAGGCGTACGCCCTTGATGATCTTGAGATGAAATCCGCATTCATCTACCTGCGTTTGCAATGGGAAGATGACACGCGCGAAAAAGGGTTGACCCGCCTCTGTTTCGAGGCTGTCGTTCGTTCGATTCTGCGAGAAACGACGAGCGACGATCGAATGACAAGAGCGGAGATATATGCTCACGCCGCAAAACTACTGCCGGGTCAACATGGAAGACTTCTGAAGGAGCAGGTAGACGGCGCCCTCGGTAGGTTAAACAAGAAGTACATCCGCAGCTGGCAAAAACTGGATGAATTCTGTCTAACCTGGGCCGAGAGAGTACGCTTGGCTGAGAGAATATCGGAGCTTTCCCTACTTGATGCAGTCCTACGAGAACATATTAGGGCTGCCATTGAAATCTCCGCATCAGAGTCGGGCCTAATGCTGCAAGAATCTGACATCTCCGGCCTAGTTGATACGTGTCGGTCGATGATCGAAGAAGTGCTACTCAACAGGGGGGAAGCCTTTGCTGTCGCGGTATCGCGTGACCGAGGCACGGACGTGCGGCCAGCGGACATTGAGGCTGTAGTTAGCGCGGTCGAGGCCAAAATTGGGGGGAAGCTAGTACTGCCCATACACATTCTAGCTGCCACGCTCCAAACTCTACTGGTATCTCCACCCCCTGAGGTCAAGGCATTCCTGCGCAGCTTGGCTGACACATACACGCTGTTCGCGTTCATGCGCGAAACTCCGGATGTTCAGTCGGCCGTTGTTAAGATCTTCTCCGAAGGTGACATATGGCTCGACACGTCGGTGGTGTTGCCGATCCTTGCCGAGGAGCTACTGGAGACTTCCGCAAGATCTCATACAGAAATGTTCTCGGCTGCATCCAGCTGCGGACTAAAACTGCATGTTACTTCCGGTGTTGTTGAAGAACTTGCTACACATATTCGTAGATGCAAGGCGTACTTGAGGGCAACGACTGCTGGAGGCGCTCACGGGTCGCCCCCTTTCCTCCTCTACTCGCACCGCTTGTCTGGTCGACCTGACAACGAGTTCGAGGTTTGGTTGGAGAACTTCTGCGGAGAGAACCCAGAGATCGATCTTGTTGAGTACCTTTCCGAGGTCCACAAGATCGAAGAAGAATCGTTGTCGAGCTATGTGGATATGTCCGACCTGAGCCTGCGGGCTGCAGTGGCTGAAGCATGGCATAAGAACAGGGAGTACAAAGAGCGACGGCGAGCTCAACTAGGTATTCCGCCCCTTGATAGTGCAACTCGCGAACGGCTGGTGAGCCATGACGTTGAGAACTATGTAGGAATTATCGTTCGCAGAGAGCAACGTCGTGAACGTACTTCGGCATTCGGTTACAAGAGTTGGTGGCTTACCCTAGACAGAACAGCTTTTAGACTGAGAGATGAGATTGCGAGCTTTGTGGGCGGCCGACCGCCAGCATCGCCTGCGATCAGCCCGGACTTCATGCTCAACTATCTTACTATCGGCCCCGTTCGGTCGCGTATTAGCAAACGTGGCGCAGATTCCATCCCACTCATGCTGAACATGTCTGTCCTTGATGCAGTGCCGCAAGATCTACTTGACTTAGCCGACGAACTGCGGGAAAAGATGTCAGACCTGCAGCCCCGAATCGTTCGACGAAAGATCAGGGAGACTTTAGAGGATGCGCGGCGGCTTCTGGGTCCAATCGGAAGGGCGGGAGAGGTGGGTCTTTCCGAGGACATTAAAGCTCGCCTAATGGCCGTTGCGCAGAGTCGGTAGTGCTAACATTAAATTACAGCGTGCCTGCCAATTAATGCGAGTTCACCCCGTCGGACCCACCGCACGAAGCCGCGCGACCACCCAAAACCGCGTGACCCCCACGCGCAAGTCCCGCGACGGACCGAGCGAGCCCCCTCACTCCCGCCGACGCCGCCGAACCACCGACCGCGGCATCACCCGGGCCTTGAACGCCAGTGGCGAAGTCCTCCGCAACCCCGCCACCACCTCCTCAAACGCCCCCCTCAACCGAGGATCGACCTCCCGCCCCCCATACCAAGACCTCTCCACCGAATCCACCACAGCCCGCAACGCCTGCCGCCCCGGCTCATCCAGGCTGTGCTCCTTCGCAATCCGCCGCGCAGCCAGCCGAACCGTATCGGACGAAGGAACCAATACGCCCCGATCCTCCGACTCTGCCAACAATTCCCGCCACACCGCCGCAGCCGGATCGAGCGATGACCCCGAAAGCGCCTGCTGCACCTCATGCCGCCGCCACCCCCGCACGCAAGCCGGAATAGCGGCAATGCACAACACCAGCCACAACGCCGACAGCCACCACGAAAGCGCCCCCAGCAGGAACACCCCCGCAAGGATCACCGACGGCACGGAAACCCACAGCATCCGCCGCCTGACCACCACCGCCAGCGCGATCAGCCCGACCCCGACCCACACCGGCCACGGAATGGACAGCCCCGACTCATCCTCATCAGGCGCCGCACCCGCGTCCGTGGTGATCTCCTCGTCCTGCGGCGCTGCCGACGGCTCCCGCGATCCGGTCGGGATCTCCTCCTCGGTCACCCCGGTCGACGGGTCGGTGCTCGGGTTCTCCTCGACGTACGGCGGCTGGTAGCCGCGGCCGTCGGAGAGCGGGGTCGGGTCGAAGGTGACCCAGCCTTCGCCGGGGAAGAAGACCTCCACCCACGCATGCGCGTCCTGGGTGGTGATCGACCGGTAGTCGCCGGACTGGTAGCCGGCGGTGAAGCCGATGGCGACCCGGCTGGGCAGACCCGCGGCCCGCGCCAGCAGGGCCATCGAGGAGGCGTACTGCTCGCAGTAGCCGACCTTCGCGCCGAAGAGGAAGTCCTTGAGCGCTTCGACGCCCGAGGCCTGGCTGGTCTCGGTGCGGTAGCGGAAGCCGTTGGACGGGGCGAAGTACTCCTGTAGCGCCACCGTCTTGTCGAAGGCGTTGGACTTGCCGCGCACCAGGCGTTCGGCCAGGGCGACCACCTCGGGGTCGATGCCGTCGTTGACCAGGTAGGCGGGGTCCAGCTCGCCGTAGTCGGAGCCGGTGCGGCGCAGGTCGTCGGCGGTGGGCTGGCTGAGGTCGGCTTCCTCGACGTACTTGGGCAGCTTGCGCGCGTTGCGCGAGTACACCATGCCGCCGCTGGGGTCGTAGAACATGCCGGGCGGCAGGTCGCGCAGCTGGCGGGGCGTGCCGTACACCGGGGCCCACAGGTCCTCGGAGTTGATCGGCTCGATCTCCACCGCGCTGACCAGGCCGCCGCCGTCGTCACCGGGGCCGAGCGGGAGCAGGCCGTTGGCCGGGATGTTGTCCGGCAGGGCCTCGGCGGGCTGCCAGCCGCCCGCGCCGTCGTAGCGGGGGAGGGTGAGGGCGCGCAGGTAGCGGCCTTCCGTGCCCAGGCCGCGGACCCGGAACAGCTCGACGTTGGCGCCTTGGCTGAGCATGCCGCGCAGCGCGGTGAACGGCTTGAGCGCCAGCCCGCCCTCCGCCCCGCCGCCCGCGCCCCCGCCGGGCAGGCTGCCGATCGTGCCGACCGCGGTGGCCGTCGCGCCGACCAGCAGCCCCAGCGCGAGCGCCACCGACACCAGCGCGGACGGCGAGCCGATGCCGCGACCGGTCCCCGGCATGACCGGCCGGTTGCGCCACACCTGGTTGCGGTGCGCCCCATCCACGGCCAGCAGCACGGCGAACGCCGTAGCGCCGAGGACGAACGACCACCAGGGCAGCATGTCGTCGGCCAGCGACGCCGGAACCGCGTACACGCACAGCAGCACCAACCCGCACGCCGCGGGCGTCCCCGCCGCCACCGCGAGCGTGTCGACCAGCACCCCGACCAGCCCGATCGCGATGACCACCAGGCACAGCACGGGCGTCGTCGCAGGCACCGGCGGCACCCCGACCCGCACCGCCTCCACCGACGACTCCAGCACGACCCCGAGATCGCCGATCGCGGCGGGACCGGGGAGCAGCCCGAGGATGCCGCTGCTGGTGAACAACGCGACCAGCAGGCACAGCAACGCGAAGAGTTGCGCAACCGCCACCAACAGCGTCGGCGTCCGCAACGCCCGCAACCCCAACCCGGTCGCGGTCACCACCATGAGCGCGATGCCCGCATACCCGAGCCACCGCATCCCCTCGATGACCCCCGCCAACGCGGTCGACGCGCACAAGGCGGTCAACGCAGCAACCACCGGCGTCACGGTCACCGACCACTGCGCCTGCGGCGTCTCCGGCTCGCTCACCAACCCACCCCCGAGACCCTCCGGCCCAACCCACCCGCCAGCGACCGCTCACTCACGTGCCCACCCCCGCGCCGTGCCTGCTGCCCGAGTCGGCCCGCGCCGGTCAGCGGCTGCCCGCTCACGTCTCCACCCTCGAGCCGTGCCGGGTGCCGGTGCGGCATGGCTCGACGCGCTCGACCGCGCCGCCCCCCGCTCACCTACCCCACCCCCGACACGCGCTTCGTGCCCGTCATGCACAGGTCAGCCCACACCTGGGTCATCGGGACCTCCGGCCGGGCCGTCACCACACCCCACCCAGCCCCAGTCAGCAAAGCCGAGGCTCCATCAATATCCGCCTCGGCAACCGTCATCCCGCTGGGCGCAGCCCCCCAAGCATCCACGTCCAGCAGAATCGCCAGACTGCGAGCACCCCGAGTGCGATGGCGGATCAACTGCGCCAGAGACGCCGCCGTAGCCGCCCCCACGATCGCAATCAACTCCTGCCCGTGCCCCGGATCAGCCGGACAGTTGATCTCCCGCTGGTGCACCGGCTGCAACGCCGCCAACTCGTCCAACAGCAGAGCATCGTTGTGGCTGCCATCGCCGTGATCAGTGATCAGGACGCCCCCGGTCTCGGTGACCAGGCGGATCTGGTGGCCGTGGCGGTGGAGTTGGACGCACACGCTGGCCGCCATCGACACCGCCCATTCCAGGCTCGACGCCGCCCCCGCCCCCCGGTGCCCGACCACGCGCCGGTCCAGCAGGACGGTCGTCCCGCCCCGCCAGGGGCTTTCCTCGACCCGCACCATCATCTCGTCGCGCTTGGCCGTCGAGCGCCAGTGGACCTTGCGCAGGTCATCGCCCTGCCGATAGGGCCGGACGACGACATCGTCCTCGCCCTTGCCCGCGTTGAGCCGCACCGAGCCGTCATCGCCGGACCCGAGCCCCGACCCGCCCGGCACGCCCCGCAGCGGAACCACCCGCGGCACCACCACCAGCCGGGACGACCCCGCCAGCTCGCGCTCGAACTCCGCCAGGCCGAACGGGTCGGTCACCACCGCCTTGAGCGGGCCGATCTGCTGGATGCCGCGCAGCATCGGCTGGAGCCCGTACTTCAGCTGCGCCCCGCCCTGCCGCGGCAGGTGGTCGACCACGAAGCGCGGCTTGCCGCCCAGGGCGTAGGGGACGCCGTCGGTGACCAGCAGGCCGCCGGTGGGCAGCCGCCCGCTGCTGTGCAGGTGCAGCGTCACCTCGGCCCGCCCGCCGACCTGCACCCGCGACGGCGTGATCTGCCGCTGCGCCTGCAACCCGACCCGCGCCACCGCGGTCACCATCGCGACGAGGACCGGAAGGGCGATGATGAACGCCGCCACCCGCAGCAGGTCCCGCTCGTTGAGCACCAGCGAGCACAGCCCGGCCGCCACCCCCGCCGCCAGCAGGCAGCGCCCCCGCGTGGTCAACCCCGACAGCGCACCCCTCATGGGCGTTCCTTCTCCAGTAGCGGGCGGTGGGCCGTCAGCGGTGGGCGGCGGACCACGTCGCGCCGCTGCGGTCCGGGTTGGGCTGGGGGACCGGGACCCGCTGGAGGAGGCCGCGGACCAGTTCGGCGGGGGAGCGGCGGGCCGCCTGCGCCTCCGGGGTGAGGACCAGGCGGTGGGCCAGGACGGGGAGGGCGACGGCGTGGATGTCGTCGGGCACCACGTAGTCGCGGCCGGACAGCGCGGCCTGGGCGCGCGCGGCGCGCACGAGGTGCAGGGTCGAGCGCGGGGAGGCGCCCAGCCGGATCTCCGGGAGCCTGCGCGTCGCGCTGACCAGCTCGACCGAGTACCGCCTGACCTCCGGCGACATCGCCACCGCCCGCACGGTCTCCACCAGCGCCCGCACCTGGTCGGCGTCGGAGACCGGCTGGAGCGTGCGCAGGACGTCCTGCCCGGCGTGCTCGTCGACCATCGCCAGCTCGGCCTGCGGGTCGGGGTAGCCGATGGACACCCGGGCGGTGAAGCGGTCGCGCTGGGCCTCGGGGAGGGCGTAGGTGCCCTCCATCTCGATCGGGTTCTGGGTGGCGATCACCATGAACGGCGCCTGGAGCGGGTAGGTCTGCCCGTCGGCGGTGACCTGGTGCTCCTCCATGCACTCCAGCAGGGCCGACTGCGTCTTGGGCGAGGCCCGGTTGATCTCGTCGCCGACGACGATGTTGGCGAACACCGGCCCGGGCCGGAACTCGAACTCGTTGGTCTGGCGGTTGAAGATGGACACCCCGGTGACGTCGCTGGGCAGCAGGTCCGGGGTGAACTGGATGCGGCTGACCGAGCAGTCGATCGAGCGGGCCAGCGCCTTGGCCAGCGAGGTCTTGCCGACCCCGGGCACGTCCTCGACCAGCAGGTGGCCCTCGGCCAGCAGGGTCACCAGGGCGATGCGGACGACCTCGGGCTTGCCCACCAGGACCCGTTCGACGTTGGCCGCGATGCGCTGGACGGTGGCGTGCAGGTCGTGCAGCCCCGCGCGGTGCCCGTCGGAGTTGGCGTACGGGGAGGTCGTCCCCTCGCGACCCGGCCCTGCGTAGGGGTGGCCCGGCAGAGCGGTGGGCGGGGTACTAGACGTCACTCGACCTCCTGATGCAGACCGGCGGTTCGTTCCGGCTCCGCCGTTGCCGCGGCACAACCCGGGCTGGCCGGCCGAACGGATGCGCCCGTGGCCGCGACAGCCTGCCATGGAGTGTGTCAAACCGGGGCGAAGTACCCAACGGATTCGGCGCGGTCGGTGCAGATTTCCCGGCAGGTGGTGGCGGCGTTTCCTCCGTCGTCAAGTGGTTACTGTGCGCTATCTGCTGCCTGGGGTCGCCCCCGTCCGGTTCCCGGGGTTCCCCCGACGTCCCCCACCAAGCCCCACCGGAGCCCCGGATTCGGCCTGCGATGCCCGGATTCCACCCCCGGCGGGGGATTCGCCGGTAACCCGGCCCGGTTGCGCCCCACCGGCTCCCCACTTCGCTCCCCGGGCGTCTAGCTGCGGAAACGCGCCCATTCGTCGATCTGGACCCGCGCGATTCGCGTTGACTGTGGTGAAAAGTGGGGTAGTGTGGCCCGCAGTGGGGCAGCAGGGGGCCCCGCGGCCGATCCGTCAGGTTCGGCAGGGAGGTGGGTGCTGATGTTCCTGGGCACGCACACCCCGAAGCTGGACGACAAGGGGCGGCTGACACTGCCCGCCAAGTATCGGGACGCGCTTGCGGGTGGGCTCATGGTCACTAAGGGTCAGGATCACTGCCTTTACGTGTTCCCGCGCGCGGAGTTCGAGGAGATGGCGCGCAAGGTCGCCGCGGCCCCGCTGACCAACGAGGCCGTCCGCGCCTACCAGCGCTACCTCTTCGCGGGCACCGACGAGCAGCGGCCCGACGGCCAGGGCCGCATCACCATCGCCCCTGAGCTGCGCCGCTACGCCGGTCTGTCGAAGCAGTGCGTGGTCATCGGCGCGATAACCAGGTTGGAGATCTGGGACGCCCAGTCCTGGCAGACCTACCTGGACGACCACGAGGAGAGCTACGCCCAGGCTCGGGAGGAGGTCCTGCCCGGCGTGTTCTGAGCGTGCCGAACACGGCGGAACGGGTGCCGCTTGGCCTCGGTCCGCTCGCTTTCGGCCCTGGCGCACCTTCCCCGGCGCCAGGTCCGTCGAGCGGGCGGGGACCTGGCGGCACCCGGTGCGGACCTCGTGAGGAGAAGGGGGTGGCGATGACGCAGCCGCGGCATGTGCCCGTGCTGCTCGACCGCATCATCGAGCTGTTCACACCGGCGTTCGCCGCGCCGTCGGCCGTGCTGGTCGACGCGACGCTCGGCCTCGGCGGGCATTCCGACGCCCTGCTGACCGCCTTCCCGGACTTGACGCTGGTGGGCCTCGACCGCGACCCCGACGCGCTGGCGCTGGCGGGCGAGCGGCTGGCCAAGCACGGTTCGCGCGTGCACCTGGTGCACACCGTCTACGACGGACTGCCCGAGGCCCTGTCCGGTCTGGGACTGTCGCGCGTGGACGGTGTCCTGTTCGACCTGGGCGTGTCGTCCATGCAGCTGGACGTGGCCGAGCGCGGCTTCGCGTATTCCCAGGACGCGCCGCTGGACATGCGCATGGACCAGACGACCGGCATGACCGCGGCCGACGTGCTCAACACCTACAGCCACGGCGAGCTGACCCGCATCCTGCGGGTGTACGGCGAGGAGAAGTTCGCCTCGCGCATCGCCGCGGCGGTGGTGGCCGAGCGGGCCAAGGAGCCGTTCACCACCAGCGGCAGGCTGGTCGAGCTGATCTACGCCGTCGTCCCCGCCCCCGCCCGCCGAACCGGCGGCCACCCGGCCAAACGCACATTCCAGGCCCTACGGGTCGAGGTCAACAGCGAACTGGACGTCCTACGCCGCGCAATCCCGGCTGCCCTGGCAGCGCTGCGGGTCGGCGGACGGATCGTGGTGGAGTCCTACCAGTCGTTGGAGGACCGCATCGTCAAGCAGGCCCTAGCCGAACAAGCCCGCTCAACCGCCCCACCCGACCTACCGGTCGAACTCCCCGAACACGCCCCCCGCATCCGCCTGCTCACCCGCGGCGCAGAACAGGCCGACGAAGCCGAGATCACCACCAACCCCCGTGCCCAATCCGTCCGCCTCCGCGCCGCAGAACGCATCCGGGAGGACAGATGACGGCCACCCCCACCGCTCCAGCCCGCCGCTCCCAGCGCCGCCCCGCCGCGCTCTCGGCAGACACGCCGGCCCCCGCCGTCCCGACCTACCGTTCCCTGCGCCGCCCCGCCGCCCCCGCGGCCGGTGCCGTCGGGGCCGCCTCCCGGCCCTGCCGCACCCTGCGCCGCCCCGCCGCCCCCGCGGCCGGTGCCGTCGAGGTCGCCTCCCGGCCCCGCCGTTCCCTGCGCCGCCCCGCCGCCTCCTCGCCCGGTGCCGCTGATCCCACCTCCCCGACCCGCCGCACCCAGCGCCGCCCCGCCGCCTCCGCGGCCGCTGCCGTCGAGGCCGCCTCCTCGACCTGCCGCTCTCTGCGTCGCGGTGCTGCCTTCTCGCCCGGTGCTGTCGAGGTCACCTCCCGGCCCCGCCGCTCTCTGCGTCGCGGTGCCGCCTTCTCGCCCGGTGCTGTCGAGGTCACCTCCCGGCCCCGCCGCTCTCTGCGTCGCGGTGCCGCCTCCTCGGCCGGTGCTGTCGAGGCCGCCTCCCGGCCCCGCCGCTGCCTGCGCCGCCGCGCCGCCTTCTCGCTCGGTGCCGTCGAGATCGCCTCCCGGCCCCGCCGCACCCAGCACCGCCCCGCCGCCCCCTCCGCCGACCCATCCGCCTCGGCCCGCCCGCAGCGCCGCCGCGTCGCGGAATGTCCCCGGGAGAACCGATGAGCGCCCCCGCCCGCCGCCCGCGCGACCCCGACGGAGCCCGCGCCCGCCGCGGCAGGCGCACCCCGGAGGAACGCGCCGCCACCCGCTCCCGCCGCCGCCCCCGCGAGGAGCCCACCCCACCCCCCGAGGCGACCGACCCCACCGCCGAGGCCACCGACCCGGCCCGCTCCCGGCGCCACCCCGACGCGCCCTCGGCCGGCCGCTCCCAGCGCCGCCGCGACGCGCTCTCGGCCGAGGCCCCCGACCTCGCCGTCCCGGTCCGCCGTTCCCAGCGGACCGCCGACGAGTCCGGCGCCGAGCGCCCACCCGCCGACGGGCCGTTGCCCCGCACCCGCCGCACCCGCGGCGAGGGTTCGACCCGCCACCCGTCGACCGGCCGCCCCCGCCGCAGCACCAGAGACGAGCCCTCCACCCGGCTCACCACCGGAGACGAGCCCTCCACCCGGCGCAGGACCACCGACGACACCGAGACCCGCCGCGCCCGTCGCACCGACGACGCCGACACCCGTCGCGCCCGTCGCGCCGATGACACCGAGCCCTCCACCCGCCCCCGCCGCACCCGGGCCCGCGGAGCCAAGCGCCGCCCCTCCACCGACGCCCCCACCGAGCGCGGCGGCCGCCCCGCCGAGCGCGGCGGTCGCCCAGGCAGGCTCGGCCGGGCCCGCGCCTTCGCCGCCCAGCGGGTCCAAGCCCGCCGCGCCCAGCCCGACCCCGACGACGTAGGCGCAGGTCGGGCCTCCTTCGTAGTCGCCATCATCGCCCTGCTCGTCGTCGGCGTCGCCGCGACGCTGTGGTTGTCCACGCAGGCGATCGCGGATTCCTACCGGCTCGAACGTGCCAAGACCGAGGCTGATCACCTCGCCGAGCAGGTTGCCGTTCTCCAGCGGGAGGTGGCGCGCATGGAGTCCGCCCCCGAGCTCGCCCGGCGCGCCCGTGAACTGGGCATGGTTCCCGCAGGCGATGCCGCCTGGCTGGTGGTCTCGCCCGACGGCAAGGTGACCGTCGTGGGGGAGCCGACGCCGGTGACCGCGCCGCCGCCGACCAGCGGGGTGGCGCCGTGATGGAACAGCGGTAGGAGCGGGTTGTGAGCAGGGACAGGCGTGAGCCGGTGGGCAAGCACGGGTACCGGCAGGCGGGGCGGCCCCGCTACACCTCCCACGGCCCCAAGAGCGCCCCACGCAAGCGGGTGCGAACCAAGCAGGGGACCGATCACCGCGCCCGGGTCGTCGTCACCCGCGTGCTGCTGATCGCCGCGCTGGTCGCCGCGGGGCTCAAGCTGATCCAGGTGCAGATCTTCGAGGCCGAGGTGCTCGCCGCCCAGGCCGAGCGGCAGCGGATGGAGACCATCCCGATCCCGGCCGCGCGCGGGTCGATCCTCGACCGCAACGGCGTCGAGCTGGCGTTCAGCATGGAGGCGCGGGCGCTGGCGTGGCGGCCGCGGGCGCAGCGGGCGGCCGTCGAGAAGCACAACCAGAAGCCCGACGTGCAGAAGAAGCTGGACTACAACCAGCAGACCGCCGAGCTGGCCAAGCTCGTCGTCGAGGTGCTGGGCAGCCGGGTCGACGAGGCCGATCTGCTGGCCAAGCTGCGCTCGGACAAGTCCTACGTGTACATCGCCGAGAACGTCGAGCCCGGCAAGGCCCGCCAGATCACCGACCGGTTCCCGCAGGTCAACGAGGAGTACCGGGCCGTGCGCGAGTACCCGGGCGGCACGCTGGCCTCCAACGTCGTCGGGGTGGCGAACTGGCGGCGGGAGGACCCCGTGCAGGCCAACCACAACCTGCACGGCCTCGCGGGCCTGGAGCTGCTGCGCGACAACGACCTCTCCGGCACGCCCGGTTCGGTCACCGTGGAGACCAAGGAGGGCGGCACGGTCGTCATCCCGGGCAGCGAGCGCAACCGGCAGCCCGCGGTCGACGGCTCCGACATCGAGCTGACCATCGACGCCGACCTCCAGTTCTTCCTCCAGCAGAAGGCCGCCGAGTTCGCCAAGCGCAGCGGGGCGAAGTCGGCCAGCGTGGTGGTGCTCGACGCCAAGACCGGCGAGGTGTACGGCCTGGCCAACGACAAGACCTTCGACGCCAGCCAATCCAGCTGGGACCCGGAGCTGATGACCAACTACGCGGTCACCACCCCCTACGAGCCCGGCTCGGTGAACAAGGTGGTCACCGCGATGGCCGCCATCGAGTACGGCGTCACCACCCCCACCGACGTGCACTCGGTGCCCAGCCAGTGGCGGGTGGCCGACCGGACGGTCCGCGACGCCTGGAAGCACGGGCGCATCAACATGACCACCACCGGCATCTTCGGCAAGTCGTCCAATGTGGGCACGCTGATCCTCGCCGAGAAGGTGGGCCCGGACCGCTTCGCCGACATGCTCGTCAAGCTCGGCGTCGGCCAGCGCACCGGGATCGGCCTGCCGGGGGAGAGCCCGGGCTCGCTGCTGCCGCAGAGCCAGTGGTCGGGCAGCACGTTCGGCAACCTGCCCATCGGCCAGGGCCTGTCGATGACCGTGGTGCAGATGGCCGGGCTGTACCAGACCATCGCCAACGGCGGGGTGCGGGTGCCGCCGCGCATCGTCAAGGCGGTCATCCGCCCCGACGGCACCCGGGTCGAGGAGCCCCGGCCGCAGGGGGTGCGCGTGGTCTCCCCGGAGACGGCCCGCACCACGGTCGACATGTTCCGCGCGGTCGCCCAGGACGGCACCGGGTACGACGACGGCACGGCCCCGCGGGCGGCGGTCACCGGCTACCAGATCTCCGGCAAGACCGGCACCGCCCAGCAGTTCGACCCCGCGCTCGGCCGCTACAGCGACACCAAGCACTGGATCACGTTCGCGGGCATCCTGCCCGCCGACGACCCGCGCTTCGTCGTCGGCATGGTCTACGACGAGCCGGTGTACTCCACTCCGGAGGGACACTCGGCCGCGCTGTTCTTCCACGACGTGGCGGTGTTCCTCGCCCAGCGCTACAACATCCCGCTGTCGCCCGAGGAGAGCCCGGTCGTGCCGCTGGTGGTGCCGTGAACCGGCCGGAGTTGTACCTCATCCGGTGATCGGCGCGCGGAGCCAGGGGTGGCATGGTCGCCCTCCGTGCGCGGGTAGCCTCCCCGACGTGCCCGCCAAGCTCGTCGGCAAGGCTGTCACAGCGCCGCCTCGCCCCACTCGCATCCCGCCCGTCGCGCTGGCCGATCTCGCCGCCCGCGCCCACGCCACCGCGGACCCCGATTTGCCGGGGGTGTCCGATGTGGCCGTCACCGGCGCCACGCTGCGCGCCCAGCACGTGCGCCCCGGCGACGTGTTCGCCGCGCTGCCCGGCGCGCGCGTGCACGGCGCCGACTTCGCCGCGGACGCGGTGCGCGCGGGCGCTGTCGCCGTGCTCACCGACGCCGCCGGGGCCGCCCGGCCCGCGGTGCGCGCCGCGGGGGTGCCGGTCATCGTGGCCGAGGACCCGCGGGCCGCGCTCGGCCCGATGGCGGCCTGGATCTACGGCGAGCCGTCGCTGGACCTCCAGGTCATCGGCGTCACCGGCACCTCGGGCAAGACGACCACGACGTACATGGTCGACGCGGGCTTGGCCGCAGCCGGGCACACCACCGGCCTGATCGGCACGGTGGAGACCCGCATCGCGGGCCAGCGGCTGGCCAGCGCGTTCACCACCCCGGAGGCCCCCGACCTGCAAGCCCTGCTGGCCGTCATGCGCGAGCGCGGGGTGACGCACGTGCCGATGGAGGTCTCCAGCCACGCGCTGGAGCTGGAGCGGGTCGGCGGCACGGCGTTCGCCGTGGGCGCGTTCACCAACCTCTCCCAGGACCACCTGGACTTCCACGCCGACATGGAGGACTACTTCCGGGCCAAGGCGCGGCTGTTCGACGGCCGCTCCGCCCGGTCGGTGATCTGCGTGGACGGCGAGTGGGGCCGCAGGCTGGTGACCCCCGATGCGGTGACCGTGGCCATGACCGGCCCGGCCGACTGGACCGCGGGCGAGATCGCCACCTCCCGGTCGGGTGAGCAGTCGTTCCGGATCCACGGCCCCGACCAGCGGCTCATCGACGTGGTGCTGCCCATGCCGGGCCTGTTCAACGTCGCCAACGCCCTGGTCGCCGCCGCCTGCCTGGACCTGGCGGGGGTGGCCCCCGAGCACATCGCCGCGGGCCTGTCCCGGGTGCAGGTGCCCGGCCGGATGGAGCGGGTGGCCATCGGCCAGGAGTTCACCGCGGTGGTGGACTACTCGCACAAGCCCGAGGCCGTCGCCCTGGCCCTCGACGCCGTGCGCGCCCGCACCGACGGCCGCGTCATCGTCGTGCTGGGCTGCGGCGGCGACCGCGACACCGCCAAGCGCCCGCTGATGGGCCAGGCCGCGGCCCGCCGCGCCGACCTGCTGGTCATCACCGACGACAACCCGCGCGGCGAGGACCCGGCCGCCATCCGCGCCGCGATGCGCGCGGGCGCGGAGCAGACCCCCGACCGCGGCGAGGTGGTCGAGGTGGGCGACCGCCGCGAGGCCATCCGCACCGCGGTCGCCGCCGCCCGCCCCGGCGATGTGGTCGTGGTGGCGGGCAAGGGCCACGAGACCGGCCAGGAGGTCGCGGGCGTGGTCCACCCCTTCTCCGACCGCGACGAGCTGGAGGCGGCGATCCGCGTCCGACTGGGAGAGCGCGCATGATCCCGTTGACCCTGGCCGAGGTCGCCGCGGCGACCGGGGGCCGGTTGCACAACGCCGAGGGCGGCGAGGTCGTCACCGGCAGCGTCGAGTTCGACTCGCGCGAGGTCACCGCGGGTGGCCTGTTCGTCGCCGTGCCCGGGGAGCAGGTGGACGGCCACGACTTCGCCGCCGCCGCCATCCGGCAGGGCGCGGTGGGCGTGCTGGCGGCCCGGGAGGTCGACGCCCCGGCCGTCATCGTCCCCCCGGTCACCGACGCCCACCGCCGCTCGGTGGCCCTCACCGGCGACCGCGACGGCTCCGGCGCGGCGGTCCTGGCCGCCCTCGCCAAGCTGGCCCGCCACGTCGTGGACCGCCTCGACCAGCTCACCGTCGTGGGGATCACCGGTTCCTCCGGCAAGACCTCCACCAAGGACCTCATCGCCCAGGTCCTGACCCCCCTGGGCCCGACGGTCGCCCCGCCCGGCTCCTTCAACAACGAGCTGGGCCACCCCTGGACCGCGCTGCGCGCCGACGCCGACACCCGGTTCCTGGTGCTGGAGCTGTCCGCCCGCGGCCCCGGCCACATCGCCGCGCTGTGCGAGGTGGCCCCGCCGCGCATCGGCGTCGTCCTCAACGTCGGCAGCGCGCACGTCGGCGAGTTCGGCTCCCGCGAGGGCATCGCCCAGACCAAGGGCGAGCTGGTGGAGAAGCTGCCCGCTGACGGCGTGGCCATCCTCAACGCCGACGACCCGCTGGTCGCCGCGATGGCCGAGCGGACAAGCGCCCGGGTCGTCTTCGTCGGCGAGGCCCTCAGCGCCCACATCCGCGCCGTGGACATCCGCCTCGACGAGCAGGCGCGGGCCAGCTTCACCCTGGTCACCCCCAACGGCTCGGCCGATGTCGCCCTGGCCCTGCACGGCGCCCACCACGTGGGCAACGCCCTGTCGGCCGCCGCGGTCGCCATCGAGGCGGGCGCGACCCCCGAGCAGGCCGCCGCGGCGCTCTCGGCCGCCCGCCGCGTCTCCGCCCGCCGCATGGAGGTCATCACCAGGCCCGACGGGGTCACGGTCGTCAACGACTCCTACAACGCCAACCCCGAGTCCGTGCGGGCGGCGCTGAAGACGTTGGCCGCGATGGCGCGCACGGGCAACCGCCGCCGGTCCTGGGCCGTCCTGGGAGTGATGGCCGAGCTGGGCGACGAGTCGGTCGCCGCCCACGACGAGATCGGCAGGCTGGCCGTCAGATTGGACATCAACCGCCTGGTGGTGGTCGGCGAGCAGGCCGCGCCCATGCACCGGGGGGCGAGCCTGGAGGGCTCGTGGGGAGAGGAGTCGGTGCTGGTGCCGGATGTCGACGCCGCCGTCGCGCTGCTGCGCGCCGAGCTGGCCCCCGGTGACGTCGTGCTGGTGAAAGCCTCCAAGTCGGCCGCCCTGTGGCGGGTCGCGGACGCGCTCCTGGAGGAGCAGCGGTGAAGTCGATCCTGATCGCGGCGGCGCTCGCGCTCGTCGCGTCGATCCTGCTCACGCCCTACCTGATCCGGGTCTTCTCCCGGCAGGGCTTCGGCCAGGAGATCCGCGAGGAGGGGCCGCAGGGGCACAAGTCCAAGCGCGGCACCCCGACGATGGGCGGCGTCGCCATCATCGTGGCGATGTGGGTCGGCTACGGCGTCGCGCACGGCTTCAACGTCTTCAGCGACAGCCGCGACCGCCCGACCGCCTCCGGCCTGCTGGTGCTGTTCCTGACCACCGGCCTGGGCATGGTCGGCTTCCTCGACGACTTCATCAAGATCCGCAAGCAGCGCAACCTGGGCCTGAACAAGACCGCCAAGCTGGTCGGCCAGCTCGCCGTGGCGATCATCTTCGCCATCCTGGCGCTGCGCTTCCCGGACGAGAACGGCCTGACCCCGGCCTCGGACCACCTGTCGTTCGTCCGCGACATCGCCATCGTCTCCTTCGGCACGATCGGCTTCATCGTCTTCTGCTACCTGGCGGTCTCGGCCTGGTCGAACGCGGTGAACTTCACCGACGGCCTCGACGGCCTGGCGGGCGGCTCGTCGGCGATGGTGCTGGGCACCTACGTGGTCATCGCGTTCTGGCAGTTCAGCCACGACTGCGCCCGGGTGCAGGAGGCGGCCTGCTTCGACACCCGCGACCCGCTGGACCTGGCCGTGGTCGCCGCGGCGGGCATGGGCGCGTGCATCGGCTTCCTGTGGTGGAACGCCGCCCCCGCCAAGATCTTCATGGGCGACACCGGCTCGCTGGCCCTCGGCGGCCTGGTCGCGGGCCTGTCGATCGCCACCCGCACCGAGCTGCTGATGATCGTCATCGGTGGTCTGTTCGTGGTGGAGATGATGTCGGTGGTCCTGCAGATCGCCGTCTTCCGCACGACCCGCCGACGCCTGTTCCGCATGGCGCCCTTCCACCACCACTTCGAGCTGGCCGGGTGGGCGGAAACCACGGTGATCATCAGATTCTGGCTGCTGGCCGGGGTCTGCGCGATGTTCGGCCTCGGCCTGTTCTACGCCGACTGGCTGGCCCTGGGCGGCGGTAGATGACCCTGTACGCAGGCGTCAAGGTCCTGGTCGCGGGCGCGGGCGTCGCGGGCCAGGGCGTGGCCCGCGCGCTGGTGTCGCTGGGCGCGGAGGTCACCGTCGCCGACGGCAACGCCGAGCGCCTGGCCGCCCTGGACATCGACGTCCGCACCGCGCACGCCATCACGACCCCGCCCGCGGGCACCGAGCTGGTCGTCACCAGCCCCGGCTGGCGTCCGGACAGCCCGCTGCTGGCGAACTCCCCGGTCGAGGTCATCGGCGATGTCGAGCTGGCCTGGCGCATCGCCCAGACCCTCGACGAGCCCCCGGCCTGGCTGGCGATCACCGGCACCAACGGCAAGACGACCACCGTCGGCATGCTGGAGTCGATCCTGCGCGCCGCCGGCCACGACGCCGTGGCCTGCGGCAACGTCGGCCTGCCCGTGGTCGACGCCGTGCTGGCCGGGCACCGGGTGCTGGCCGTGGAGCTGTCGAGCTTCCAGCTGCATTGGCAGTCCTCGATGCGCGCCCACGCCGCCGCCATCCTCAACCTCGCCGAGGACCACCTCGACTGGCACGGCTCCCTGGACGCCTACGCCCGCGCCAAGGCCCGCATCTACACCGGCGTCCGGCACGCGGTCTACAACGCCGCCGACCCCCTGGTCACCGAGCTGGCGAACGAGGTGGAGACCCACCGCGTCGGCCAGACCCTCGCCACCCCGCGCCCGGGCGAGGTCGGTGTCGTGGAGGACCTGCTGGTCGACCGCGCCTTCACCGACGACCCGCTCAACGAGGCCGCCGAGCTGGCCACCCTCGCCGAGGTCCGCCCGGCCGGACCGCACAACGTCGCCAACGCCCTGGCCGCCGCCGCCTTGGCCCGCTCCTACGGCGTCGCCCCGGAGGACGTCCGCGCGGGCCTGGTCGCGTTCACCCCCGGCAGGCACCGCGCCGAGGTCGTCGCCGAGGCGGGCGGGCTGACCTACGTCAACGACTCCAAGGCCACCAACCCGCACGCCGCGGGCGGCTCGCTGCGCGCCTTCGGCTCGGTGGTGTGGATCGCGGGCGGGCTGCTCAAGGGCGCCTCCGTGGACGATCTTGCGCGGGAGGTGTCCGGCCGGTTGCGGGGCGTGGTCGTGATGGGGACGGATGGCGAGGTCATCGCGGGTTCGGTGGCGCGACACGCGCCGGATGTCCCCGTCGAGCGGGTGCCGCCGGGAGACGATGAGCCCATGATCGCAGCGGTCCGCGCGGCGCGCGCCCTGGCCCGGCCGGGGGATGTCGTCCTGCTCGCCCCCGCCGCGGCCTCCCTCGACATGTTCCGCGACTACGCCCACCGCGGCGAGGCGTTCGTCGAAGCCGTCCGGCGGCTCACCGGGGAGGACGACGGCGGCACCGGGGCCCGGTGATGGCCGTCGAGGCCGCCGCGCCCCCGCGCGCGAAGCGGCGCGGGGTGCGCGTGGGCGGGAAGCTGGGGGCGGCGAGCACCGCCCTGACCGCGTGGCTGGGCAGGCCGCTGGCCTCCTTCCACCTGGTCCTGGCCGTGTTCGGCCTGCTGACCGTGCTGGGCCTGGTCATGGTGCTCTCGGCGTCGTCGGTGGTCTCCTACGACGACGGCGACGGCCTCTACACCGTCTTCCTCAAGCAGCTCATCTTCGTCATCGTCGGCTCGGGGCTGTTCTGGCTGGGCGTGCGGCTGCCGCTGGAGCGCATCCGGGCGTGGAGCGCGCCCGCGATGGCGGGCAGTATCCTGCTGCTGGTCCTGGTGATCACCCCGCTGGGCGCGACCATCAACGGCACCAGCAGTTGGTTCAAGGTCGGCCCGATCTCGTTCCAGCCGGTCGAGCTGGGCAAGGTGGCACTCGCCCTGTGGGGCGCGCACGTGCTGGTGGTGAAGAAGGCGGTGCTGCACCGCTACCGCCACCTGCTGGTCCCGGTGCTGCCGGTCGCGCTGCTGATGTGCGCGCTGATCATGCTCCAGCCCGACCTCGGCGGCACGATCACCCTCGGCGTGGTGCTGGTGTCGCTGCTGTGGTTCGCGGGCGCCCCGCTGCGCCTGTTCGGCGCGCTGGCCGTGGGCGGCATCGCGGGCGTGGCGCTGCTGGCCGTGGGCACCAAGTACCGGCTGGACCGGGTCGTGGGCTTCCTCAACTCCGGCGACGAGGCCGACGGGCTGAACTACCAGGCCGTGCAGGCCAAGCTGGCGCTGGCCGACGGCGGGTTGTTCGGCAGCGGCCTGGGGCAGGGCTCCTCCAAGTGGAGCTTCCTGCCCAACGTGCACAACGACTTCATCTTCGCCCTGATCGGCGACGAGCTGGGCCTGCTGGGCTGCACGCTGGTGCTGGGCCTGTTCGCCATGCTGGCCGTGGTGGGCCTGCGCATCGCCACCCGCAACATCGACCCGTGGATCAGGATGGTCTCCGGGACGCTGACGGTGTGGCTGGTCGCGCAGGCGGCCATCAACATCGGCTACGTCGTGGGCCTGCTGCCGGTCACCGGCATCACCCTGCCGATGATCTCCTCCGGCGGCACCTCGGTGGCGGTGACCATGCTGGTGTTCGGCATCCTGGCCAACTGCGCGCGCAATGAGCCCGAGGCGGTCTCGGCGCTACGCTCACAGGGGCCGGGCCGCTTCGGCCGCATCATGCGCCTGCCCGCGCCGCAGCCGTACCAGCCGCCGAAGAAGCGCAGGCCCGTGCGGCCCACGGCGCGCCCGCCGGGTTCGGGCAGGCCGACCGGGGTGACCGCCAAGCGGGTGCCGCAGGCCCGGCAGAAGGCAAGCCGCGCGACCCCGCGCGCCAGCAAAGGAGGACGTCGTTGAGTTCAGGTACCGGTCCCTGCGTTGTCGTCGCGGGCGGCGGAACGGCCGGGCACATCGAGCCCGCGCTGGCGCTGGCCGACGCGGTCCGCAGGCTGCGGCCGGACGCCAGGATCGTCGCGCTGGGCACCGAGCGGGGCCTGGAGAAGACGATCGTGCCCGCGCGCGGGTACCCGCTGGAGATGATCCCGCCGGTCCCCATGCCGCGCAAACCCAACGTCGACCTGCTCAAGCTGCCGCTGCGCGTGCGCGCGGCGGTCAAGGCCACCCGGGACGTGCTGGAGCGGGTGGGCGCCGACGTGCTCGTCGGCTTCGGCGGCTACGTCGCCCTGCCCGCCTACCTGGCCGCCCGGGGCCGCATGCCGATCGTCGTCCACGACACCAACGCCCGCATCGGCCTGGCCAACAAGGTCGGCGCGAAGTTCGCCGACCGGGTGGCGGTGGCCATGCCGGGCACCGGCCTGGCGGGCGCCGAGGTGGTGGGCATCCCGCTGCGCGAGTCGATCGTCAACCTCGACCGGCGGGCGCTGCGGGCCCAGGCCCGGCAGTTCTTCGGCCTGCACCCGACCGCGCCGACGCTGCTGGTCTTCGGCGGCTCGCAGGGCGCGCGGTCGATCAACAACGCCGTCTCCGGCGCGGCCAAGGCGTTCGCCGACGCCGGGATCGGCGTGCTGCACGCCCACGGCCCCAAGAACACCCTGGTGGTGCAGGAGGTCCCGGGCGCGCCCCGGTATGCGTCGGTGCCGTACCTGGAGCGCATGGACCTGGCCTACGCGGCGGCGGACGCGGTGCTGTGCCGCTGCGGGGCGATGACGGTCGCCGAGGTCTCGGCGGTCGGCCTGCCCGCGGTGTACGTCCCGCTGCCCCACGGCAACGGCGAGCAGGCGCTCAACGCGGGCCCCTCGGTGCAGTCGGGCGCCGCCCTGCTGGTCGAGGACGCCGACCTGACCCCGGAGAAGGTCGCCTCCCTGGTGGTGCCGATGATGACCGACCCGACCCGGCTGCGGTCGATGTCGGCCGCCGCGCAGGGCGCCGGTCACCGCGAGGCCGCCGACGTGCTGGCCAGGATGGTGCTCGACACCCTCAAGGACCGCAGGTGAGCCTGGAGCGCGCCCACCTGGTGGGCATCGGCGGCGCGGGCATGAGCGGGATCGCCCGCATCCTGCTGGCGCGGGGTGCGGCGGTGTCGGGGTCGGACGCCAAGGAGGCCCGCGCGTTCCTGTCGCTGCGGGCGCAGGGCGCGCGGATCGCCGTCGGGCAGGCCGCGGAGAACCTGGACCTGCTGCCGGGCGGCCCGACGGCCGTGGTGGTGTCCACCGCGATCAAGGAGACCAACCCGGAGCTGGTCGAGGCGCGCAGGCGCGGGCTGCCGGTGCTGCACCGCGCCGAGGCGCTGGCCGAGCTGATGGCGGGCCAGCGGGCGGCGTGCATCGCGGGCACCCACGGCAAGACCTCGACCACCTCGATGCTGACGGTGGCCTTGCAGCACTGCAGGCTGGACCCGTCCTTCGCCATCGGCGGCGACCTCAACGAGTCGGGGGCCAACGCCCACCACGGCACCGGGGGCATCTTCGTCGCCGAGGCCGACGAGTCCGACGGCTCGTTCCTGGTCTACTCGCCCGCGGTGGCCGTGGTGACCAATGTGGAGGCCGACCACCTCGACCACCACGGCACGGTCGAGGCGTACGTCGCGGTCTTCGACGAGTTCATCGGCCGCGTCGAGCCGGGCGGGGTGCTCATCGCCTGCGCCGACGACCCGGGCTCGGCCGCGCTGGCCGAGCGGGCCGCCGCGCGCGGGCTGCGGGTGCGCCGCTACGGCCGCCGGGCCTTCGGCGACGACGACGCCGTGCTGCTGGACTACCGGGCCGTCGACGCGGGCGGGGTCGCCCGGGTGCGGATCGGGACCGACGAGTTCGACCTCGATGTGGCCGTGCCCGGCGAGCACATGGCCGCCAACGCCCTGGCCGCGCTGCTGGCGGGGGAGGAGCTGGGCGCGCCCCGCTCGGGCCTGCTGGAGGGCATCGCGTCCTTCGGCGGCGTGCGCAGGCGCTTCGAGTTCAAGGGCCGCGCCGCGGGCGTGCGCGTCTACGACGACTACGCCCACCACCCCACCGAGGTCGACGCCCAGTTGCGGGCGGTGCGCCCCGCGGCGGGGGAGGGCCGGGTCGTGGTGGTGTTCCAGCCGCACATGTACTCCCGGACCGAGGCGTTCGCCGCCGAGTTCGGCCGCGCCTTGGGCCTGGCCGACGAGGTGGTGGTGCTGGACGTGTTCGGCGCGCGGGAGGAGCCGGTGCCCGGGGTGTCCGGCGCGCTGGTCGCCGACGCGGTGCCGCTGCCCGCGGGCCGGGTGCGCTACGAGCCCGCGTTCGACCGGGTGGTCACCGAGGTGGCCGACCTGGTGCGCGAGGGCGACCTGGTGCTGACGATGGGCGCGGGCGATGTGACCTCGCTCGGCCCCGAGCTGCTGGCCGAGCTGGACAGGCGCGAAGGTGACCACCAGGGTGACCGCGAAGACGACCGCGAGAGTGAGTAGGCCGACCCGGGCGAGGTCGCGCCGCAGGCAGGCGCGGCCCACCCGGCGTCGGTTCATGATCCGCAGGCTGACCGTGATCGGCGTGATGCTGGTGATCACGGCGGTGGTGTACGTCGTGTGGTTCACCTCGCTGCTGGGCGTGCGCGAGATCGCGGTGGCGGGCCTGCACGAGCTGAAGGCCGAGGAGGTGCAGGGGGTCGCCGCGGTCGAGCCCGGCACCCCGCTGGCCCGGGTGGACACCGAGGCGGTCGCGGCGCGGGTGCTGGAGCTGCCCAGGGTGGCGGGCGTGGACGTGCGGCGCTCGCTGCCCGGGACGCTGGAGATCACCGTGGTCGAGCGGACCCCGGTGGCCGTCGTGGTGGCCCAGGACGGCTTCCACCTGGTGGATGGCGAGGGCGTGGACTACGCGGTCAAGGCGAAGGCCCCCGCGGGCCTGCCGACGCTCAAGGCCGCCGAGCCGTCGGCGGCGCGCGTCGGGGTGCAGGTGTTGCAGGCGGTTCCCGCGAAGCTGCGGCCCGCGGTGCGCGTAGTGGATGCGCGGACCCCGCACGACGTGCGGCTGACGTTGAAAGACGGTCGGCTGATCAAGTGGGGTGGGGTGGAGGAGTCGACGTTGAAGGCCGCCGTGATCGGTGTCCTGCTGACCCAGGAGGGGAAGACGTACGACGTGGCCGCCCCGGAGTTTCCCACGATCGGATGACGCTGACGTTGCGACTGCTGAAAGGCACGCTCCGCTGTCGGCCGGCTACGGCATCCTCCCCGAAATGGGAGGTCAACGGAAGCAATCTCAGGGCAGGGATCGCGCCCTAGGAGCCCAACTGCGCGCCATCCGCCTGGAGCGGACCAACTTGTCCTTGGAGCGAGCCGCCGAGGAGTCCGGCTACTCCCTCTCCACGCTCAGCCGGATGGAGAACGGCAAACGCCGGATAACCAGCGAAGATGTGGCTGCGCTGCTCGCGGCTTACAAGGTGCCTCCCAACCTGCGCAACTCGATGGTGGAGAACGCCCGCATTGGCTGTCAGACAGGATGGTGGTCAAGAGGGATCCCGGGCGTGCTGCCGGACGTTGGAACCCTCGCAAGTTACGAGGTTGACGCCCGAACGGTGACGGACTGGTCGATCAACCTAATTCCTGGGCTGCTTCAGACCCGCGACTACGCGGTTGGCTTCATGATCTCCGATGGGATTCCGTCGAAGGACATCGAAGCCAGGTGGGAGGCTAGGCGGCGGAGGCAGGAGGTCCTGCCCAAGATCGACTACACGGCGTTCATCCACGAGCATGTCCTTCGAGCTCCGTTCGGCGGGCACGATGCATTTAAGATCCAGTTGCAGCACCTTTGCGACGCCTACGGCCGCGGCGTGGGCATCCGCCTGCTGCGCAACATCGATGCCGCGCTGATGCACTCCTGGATGCTGCTGGAGTTCCCCAGGGCTTCGCCCATCCTCTACGTCGAGCTGATGCGTAGCAGCCTCTTCCTCTACGAAGAGGAGGTGCACCCATACGAGGCTATCCGTGCGAAGATTGCGAAGGCGGCCCTCTCGGCTGCGGAGAGTAGGCAGGTCATCGCGCGGGTCTTGGAAAGGTTGTGACATGGAGTGGCGTAGGTCTTCCCGGTCCGGCAGCGCAGGCAACTGCGTGGAACTGCGTCGGGACCTGGGAGCGGTGCGGGACAGCAAACGCCCCGATGCAGTCTTGGAAGTTCCGCAGGCGGCTGTTGCCCGACTCGTTGGGAGGGTGAAGTGATGACGTGGCGCAAGTCCTCCCGCTCGGGCAACATCAACTGTGTTGAGTTGCGCCTTGACCAGGGGGCTGTGCGGGACAGCAAGCGGCCCGAGGTTGAGCTGACCGTCCCCACTTCCGCTCTGCGCGCGCTCATCGACCGGGTGCGCTGACGGTAATCCCGATGCGGGCAGTCTGGCCTGTGGGCCAGACTGCCCACCCGTGACTGCTGATACCCGCATCGACCCCGTCCACGTGGGCGGGGAGCTCGTCCAGGCCGAGGGCTTCCTCGACTACCTGCGCGAGACCATCGTGATGAAGTCCCGGGGGCTCTCCGAGGACGACGCCCACCGGGCCGTCCTGCCCTCCAAGCTGATGACCGTCGCTGGTCTGCTGGCGCACCTGCGCTGGGTCGAGGCGTACTGGTTCCGGACCGTCCTGTCCGGCGAGCCCAACCGCGCCCCCTACAGCAAGGAGCGCCCCGACGGGGAGTTCGAGGACGCCGCGACCGTCCCGACCGCCCAGCTCATCGCCGAGTACGAGGCCGAGTGCGCCAACAGCCGCGCGGTCACCGCGCGCATGGCGTTGACCGACACCGTGCCCTTCCGCGGCTCCGGGGAGATCAACGTCCGGTGGGTCGTGCTGCACATGATCGAGGAAACCGGGCGGCACGCGGGGCACCTGGATATCATCCGGGAGTTGCTCGACGGCGTCACCGGTGAATGACCACCGGGTGTGCTCACACCGGGTGACGAACATCCAGCGGCCCGCTCGGCGTGGCGGCTGGATCGGGCGTCATCGTGTGCCTACCTTTCTTGGCGTAGGTCCGGGGTTGACACAGCTCTGACTCTCTGGTTGAGGTCGAGGGTTTCGCCGGGCGGCAGTGCAGGTCCAGCGAACAGGAAGGCGGCTCGATGACGCCCCCGCACAACTACCTCGCCGTGATAAAGGTCGTCGGCATCGGTGGCGGCGGCGTGAACGCCGTCAACCGCATGATCGAGGTCGGGCTGAAGGGCGTCGAGTTCATCGCGGTGAACACCGACGCCCAGGCCCTGCTGATGTCCGACGCGGACGTCAAGCTCGACATCGGCCGCGAGCTGACCCGCGGTCTCGGCGCGGGCGCCAACCCCGAGGTCGGCCACAAGGCCGCCGAGGACCACCGCGAGGAGATCGAGGAGGTCCTCAAGGGGGCCGACATGGTCTTCGTGACCGCGGGCGAGGGCGGCGGCACGGGCACCGGCGGCGCGCCCGTGGTCGCCTCCATCGCCCGCAAGCTCGGCGCGCTGACCATCGGCGTGGTCACCCGCCCGTTCTCCTTCGAGGGCAAGCGGCGGGCCAAGCAGGCCGAGGACGGCATCAACGCCCTCCGCAACGAGTGCGACACCCTCATCGTCATCCCGAACGACCGCCTCCTCCAGCTCGGCGACGTCGGCGTCTCCCTGATGGACGCCTTCCGCTCGGCCGACGAGGTCCTCCTCTCCGGCGTCCAGGGCATCACCGACCTGATCACCACCCCCGGCTTGATCAACCTCGACTTCGCCGACGTCAAGTCGGTCATGTCCGGCGCGGGCTCGGCGTTGATGGGCATCGGCTCCGCCCGCGGCGAGGGCCGAGCGGTGCAGGCCGCCCAGAAGGCCATCAACTCCCCCCTCCTGGAAGCCAGCATGGACGGCGCCCACGGCGTCCTCCTAGCCATCGCAGGCGGCTCCGACCTGGGCCTCTTCGAAATCAACGAGTCTGCATCGCTGGTCCAGGAAGCCGCCCACCCCGAAGCCAACATCATCTTCGGCACGGTGATCGACGACTCCTTGGGCGACGAAGTCCGCGTAACCGTCATCGCCGCAGGCTTCGACGGCGGCACCCCCACCCACAAGAAGCTCGACCCCACCGCCCTCTCCTCCAAGCCCACCACCGCCACCGCCTCGGCAACCTCAGGCACCCTCCACCCCGACCCCACCCACTCCACCTCCCCCCACGCCACCCACGGCACCTCCACCCACGGCACCCAGGGCACCCAGGGCACCGCCACCCACGGCACCGCCACCCAGGGCACCGCCACCCACGGCACCCACGGCACCGCCACCCACGGCACCTCCGACTCCGCCTACCCCACCTCCCACCCCACTGCGCACTCCACCGCGCAGTCCCCCCACTCCACCCCCACCTCACCCACCGACCCCACCCCACCAACCCAGCCCTACCCCGGCACCTACCAAAGCACCACCTACCCCCCACGCCCCACCTACCACCCCACCCGCCCCGGCACCCCCCAAGCCACCCCGGTAACCGAAGACCCAGACGACGAGGTCGACGTCCCCCCCTTCATGCGCCGGTAGCCGGGCGCCCGCGGGCGCCCTTCCACATCCCGAAAGCCCCGCCCCGGCCCAGCAGCCCGGCGGGACCATGGGACCGTGCGAATCCGCGAGCTGGACACGCTGCTGGTCGACCTCCTCAGCCCCGACCACCCCGAGATCGTGCAGACCAAGATCCTCGACAAGGGGCACAGCCGGGTCCGGGTCGAGTTCGCCAGCGGCGCCATCGCCACGATCACCGTCCGCGAGGTCTCCGGCCCAGGCGTGCCCGCGCACGCGCCGTACTCGATCCCCGAGTCGGTGATCTGAGTGCGCCGCGACCGCCTCGTCACCCACCTCCGCGACCAGCTGGCCGCCAGCGGCCACCCCGCCATCGCAGAGGTCGGCACCTACCGGATCAACAACGGCCTAGAGGACATCGAGATCACCTGCACCAACGGCCGCGTGATCCGCCTCAACATCACCCGAACCTCACCCCCCGGCGGCGACGACTTCACCGCCCCCGAGCAGATCATCACCAAGACCCCCTAACCCCACGCCGGGTCATCGTGCGCAGGAATCGCCTGCCCGTCCTCAACCGGCGCCTCCCACTCCTGCCACCGAATCGCAGCAGGCCGCTCACCGGTCTCCGCGAACTCGTGCACCGCCGCCCGGACATCCGCCGCCGCCACCTCCGCATCCGGCGGAAACTCGGTCACGTGCTGCTGCAGGTCGTAGCCGAGCGGACCACCACCCCGAGGCTCCCCCTGGCTGTAGAACCCCGCCCCAACCCGCCCGTAGTAGGCGACCCCCATCTCCCCGCGGAACCCCACGTACATGACCCCAGCCCCACCAACGAGGGTGACCGTGCTGAGCACCCCGTCCCCCAGCCCCACAACCCGATCCAACTCCGCATCAACCTCAGCAGCAGTAGCCGCCACCCGCCCCCTGCCCTGACCATTCACATGCCAAAACTCCAACATCATCACGCGCGCGCTCCGGTGAACACCTGTCGGCCGGTTGGTGTGATCACCGTAATCGAGCAGCCCGGCGGCAGCAGCCGGGGCAGGAAACTCGCGCACGACAGGTCGCCGTCGCACACGTTGTTGTTGATCACCAGGGTGACGTTGGCGGTGGCTCCGGTGTCCTCCCATCGTTGGCGGATCATCGCCGAGAGTTTGATCTCAACATGGGTGTTGATCGCTGCCCGTTCCGCGCCGAGTTGGTCGAGGTAGGTTTCGGCCAGGATCGCCGTGTGGTCGCGGCCGCTGATGAGCGTCTGCACGGGGCCGTTCCCGACGAACCATCGACCGTGGGTCTTGCGCCCGGTCATAGTGCCTTCGATCGGCGGCGGCAACTCGCGTCGCGCCTGCTCAACCTTGCTGCCGTGCGCCGACCTCATTGACGCGGCGGAAGGCGCCCGCCGACCCGCAGCACCGGCGACGTTGCTCAGATACTCGATGAAGCCGTTCGCGCATGCGGTCGCGTTGCCGTGGACTTCGCCGAGCTGGCGCAGCGCCCTCGTCAGCGCGTCGAGGGCCGCGGCGGCCTCCGGCCGGCCCGTGCCGCTGGTCGCCCGCGCGATGAGGGCGCGCGCCTCCTCGAAGTGCCTCGTCGCAGCGGTCAGCGACGCCGAACCCGTGCTCACCTTGTCGAGGGCGCCACGGATCGCGGCGGCGACCGCTTCAATGGACACCAGCCCATCGTGGCCCACCAGCGCAGCGGCGCAGATGATGTCGCCCCATCGTCACCCTTCCCGCCGCAACCTCGAAGAACCTCCCCCCACTCCCGCACCGACTAAGCTCCACCACCGTGCGAATCCGGCGTGTGGTCACCACCCGAGAGGGCGGCGCCTCCAACCCCCCATACGACTCGTTCAACCTCGGCGACCACGTAGGCGATCTCCCCGAGCACGTCCAAGCCAACCGCGCCCGCCTAGCCCGGGAGATCGGCCTCCCCGAAGATCGCCTCGCCTGGATGGAGCAGGTCCACGGACGCACCGCCACCATCGTCACCGGCCCCCAGACCGAGCCAGCCGAGGCCACCGACGCCCTCGTCACCGCCGAGCCCAACCTCGCCCTGGTCGCCCTCGCCGCCGACTGCGTCCCCGTCCTCCTCGCCGACCCCGAGGCAGGCGTAGTCGCCGCCGTCCACGCCGGACGGGTCGGCGCGCGGGTCGGCGTCGTCCCCGCCGCCCTCAAGGCCATGACCGAAGCAGGCGCCGACATCCAGCGCGTCGAAGCGCTGCTTGGCCCCGCGATCTGCGGTGACTGCTACGAGGTCCCCGCCGCCATGCGTGACGACATGGAGGCGCGCCTGCCCGGCAGCGCCTGCAAGACCCGCTCCGGCACCCCCGGCGTCGACCTGCGCGCCGGCCTCTGGCGCCAGCTCGCCGACGCGGGCGTCGCGCGCATCGGCGTCGACCCGCGGTGCACCCGGGAGGAGCGGACCCTGTTCAGCCACCGCAGGGATGGGACCACTGGGCGATTGGCCGCCGTCACGTGGGTGGAGCCGTGAGCGCGCGGGCCGCGGAGATCGCGGCGAACCTCGCCGATGTGCGGGCCCGCATCGCGGCGGCCTGCAAGGCGGCGGGACGCAGCCCAGACGAGGTGCGGCTGCTGGCCGTCACCAAGACCTTCCCCGCCTCCGACGCCGCCATCCTCGCCGGGCTGGGCGTGCGCGACCTGGCCGAGAACCGCGACCAGGAGGCCGCCGCGAAGGCCGCCGAGGTCGAGGCCGACGTGCGCTGGCACATGGTCGGCAGGCTCCAGCGCAACAAGGCCCGCTCGGTCGTGCGCTGGGCCGACGAGGTGCAGTCCGTCGACTCGGCCCGGCTCGTCGGCGCGCTGGCCAAGGCCGTCGCCGCCGCCCGCGACGCGGGGGAGCGGGAGGGGCCGCTCGACGTCCTGATCCAGGCCAGCATCGACGGCGATCCCGCGCGCGGAGGGTGTCCGCTCGACGACCTCCCGCAGTTGGCCGAGGAGGTAATTCGTTCGAGTGATCTACACCTCCGGGGGATCATGGCCGTGGCGCCGCTCGGGATGGAACCCCGGGCCGCCTTCGACCGTCTTGCAAGTGTGGCAGGGGGGCTGCGCGCCGAATTTCCCACGGCGAGCGAGCTGTCCTGCGGCATGAGTAACGATCTGGAAGAAGCGATCGACTACGGGTCGACATGCGTGCGTGTCGGAACCGCCCTGCTGGGAGGCCGAGGGCTAGCCTCCCCGTAGAAGAGTTCCGGTTGCCATAACCCCGGGGAGTGGTTGAGTCGGACTGGGACGTGGTAGGTCGACGCAGGTCGGGAGTTGTCGGACCACGCTCGGGGAGTCGCGGAGGAACGCCATGAGCACACTGCAGAAGCTGAAGGCCTACTTCGGCATGGTCCCCGCCGACGAGTTCGACGACTACGAGTCGGAGGACTACGACCGGCGTGGCTACCGGCGACCGGAATACCTCGACGACGAGTTCGACGACTACCCGCCCGGGCGCCGCCGCTGGGTCGGCGCCCAGCGCGAGTACGGCGACGAGTTCGAGCCCGAGCGGCCCCGCCCGTCCTGGGCGGCCGCCGAGCCGGCCACGCACGGCGCGCTCGCCGTCGAGCCGCGCCGCGACCCCGCGCCCCGGCTGCGCCCGGTGGAGGCCCCCGCGCCCGGCGGCTACCCGCTCGGTCGGGTGATCACCCTTCACCCGACCAGCTACAACGAGGCGCGCACCATCGGCGAGCACTACCGCGACGGCCGCCCGGTCATCATGAACCTGACCGAGATGGACGACGCGGACGCCAAGCGCCTGGTGGACTTCGCCGCCGGTCTGGCCTTCGCGCTGCGCGGGTCGATCGACAAGGTGACCGCCAAGGTGTTCTTGATCTCACCGCCGAACATCGACCCGACCGCCGAGGACAAGCGCCGCCTCGTCGAGGGCGGGTTCGACCGGCGCGGCTGAGTGATGGCACAGTTGTGGGGTGGAACCGGTACTGCTCATCGCCTACTGGGTGCTCTTCGCCTTCTGGCTGCTGCTGACCGCCCGTGTGGTCGTCGAACTCGTCCGCACGTTCGCGCGCGAGTGGCGGCCAGCGGGTGGGGTTGCGGTGACGCTGGAGACCATCTACACAGTGACAGATCCTCCGGTGCGGCTGGTTCGTCGGATCATCCCGACGGTCCGCATCGGAGGCGTGGGCCTGGACCTATCGATTATGGTGCTGCTGCTGGTCGTGTTCATCCTGATGCGGCTGGCGTATCCCGGGTGACGGGGAACCTGGGTCATCGCAGCCCTGGAGTGCGTGAGGTGATCAGATGTCGTTGACCCCCGCTGACGTGCACAATGTGGCGTTCAGCAAGCCTCCGATTGGCAAGCGGGGCTACAACGAGGACGAGGTGGACGCCTTCCTCGACTTGGTCGAGGTCGAGCTGTCCCGCCTGATCGAGGAGAACAACGACCTGCGCGCGCAGGTCGAGCAGCTCGACGCCCAGCTCGAATCCGCCCGCGCCGACCTCGACGAGGCCCGCTCCGGCGCCGCCGGGGTGGCCGAGGCCCGACGGCTGCAGCCGGTGCCCCCGCCGAGCCCGATGGAGCAGACCAGCCCGGGCGGCGGCGACCACCACGTGCAGGCCGCCAAGGTGCTGGGCCTGGCCCAGGAGATGGCCGACCGGCTCACCGGCGAGGCCAAGGCCGAGGCCGACGGCATGCTGGCCGAAGCCCGCACCAAGTCCGAGCAGCTGCTCTCCGAGGCGCGGACCAAGGCCGACACCATGGTCAACGAGGCCCGCACGCGCGCCGAGACCATGCTCAACGACGCCCGGACCCGGGCCGAGACGCTGGAGCGGCAGGCCCGCGAGAAGGCCACCACGCTGGAGCGCGACGCCCAGCGCCAGCACGCGGAGATCATCGGCGCGGTGCAGGCCGAGCGCACCACGCTGGAGAAGAAGATCGACGAGCTGCGCACCTTCGAGCGCGAGTACCGCACCCGGTTGAAGTCGCTGCTGGAGTCCAGCCTGCGCGAGCTGAGCGACCGGGGGCCCGCGGCCCCCGCCGACGGCGGCCGCGCGGCCGGGCAGAAGAGCGGCTACTCCTTCGGCCCGCGCGCCGAAGCGGGCTGATCGGTTCAGCCGACCGGGTCCCAGCCGACCCGGTCGGCTAGGCGGCAGCAGTGCTGTACATCGTTCTGGTGCTGGTCCTGGCCGCGCTCGGCCTGCTGGTCGCGGCGCTGACCACGGCCAGCACCCTGTGGGCGTGGCTGTCCATCGGGATCAGCCTCGCGGGCGCGGCGATCCTCGTCGTGGACTGGCTGGGCAACCGCAGGCGTCGGGCCGAATCCGCCGACGCGGCGGTGGCCCGCGCTGATCCCGTGGTCGAGGCCGAGCCCGCGGAGCCGTCCGACGACGAGCCCGCCGAGGAGCCGACCGACGCCGCCGACCTGCTGGTCGTGTCGGAGCTGTCGGCCGAGGTGCGGGTGGTCGACGAGCGCCCGCGCTACCACCTGTCCCGCTGCACGTGGCTGGTCGGGCGTCCGACGCTGGGCCTGCCCGTGTCGGAGGCGCGCCAGCTCGGCTTCACCCCGTGCGCGGTGTGCTCACCTGATTCGGTGTTGGCCGCCCAGCACCGCCAGACGACCTGAGCGGGGGTTCGCGTGGAGTTCCAGGACGTCGTGCGCCGACGCCGGATGGTGCGCAAGTTCACCGACGAGCCGGTCTCGGCCGCGAGCCTGGACCGGATCATGCGCAACGCCCGCCGCGGCCCGTCCGCTGGCTTCTCCCAGGGCCAGGGCTTCCTCGTCCTCCAGGGCGACGACCTGGCCGAGTTCTGGGAGTTCGGCGGGGCGTGGACGGTGGAGACGGTGCGCACGGCCCCGGTGGTGGTCGTCCCGTTCTCGGTGAAGGACCAGTACCTCGACCGCTACGCGCGCGCCGACAAGGGCTGGACCGACCGCTCCGAGTCCCACTGGCCGGTGCCGTACTGGCACATCGACACCGGCATGGCCGCCCTGCTCATCCTGCAGACGGCCGTTGACGAGGGCTTGGGCGCGGTGTTCTTCGGCATCGGCCCCGAAGGCGCCGAACGCCTCCACACCGACTTCGGCGTCCCCACCACCCACGAGCCCATCGGCGTCATCGCCCTGGGCCACCCCGACGAGCCGGAACTGCCCCCCGAGGCATCCCCCCGCCACATCCCGCGCCGACCCGCGGCGGAGACGGTCCACTATGGCCGTTGGTGACTGGCACTGGTTCAACGAGCCCCGAACCTGGTCGACCGACAACGGCCTCACTATCGTCGCCGACCCCGGAACCGACCTCTGGCGCACAACCCACTACGGCTTCAACCGCGACACCGCCCACATCCTGGGCGACACCCGCACGGGTGATTTCACCCTGACCGCCTCCTTCACCGCCGCCTACGCCGCCCAATACGACCAGTCAGGCATCGCCCTCCGCATCGACTCGCGGAACTGGATCAAGGCCGGCGTAGAGCTAGTCGACGGCCAACACCAGGTAAGCGCCGTCGTAACCCGCGACTTCTCCGACTGGTCCGTCGTCCCCACAGGCCGCGCAGACCGAATCACCATCACCGCCCACCGCAAGGGCGACACGGTAACCATCACCTACGCCCACGGCCCCACCCCCACCATGCTGCGCCTGGCCTACTTCCCACCCGCAGTCCCCGTCTTGGCCGGCGTAATGACCGCAGCCCCCACCGGCCCCGGCTTCACCACCCACTTCGACCACATCGACCTGTCCGAGCCGAGCACCGGGTGCTGAGGCGCTGTCGGCGGTGCCCCAGGTGAACACGCCACCACGCCCCGCGGAGGCCCTACCGACCCCGGAGCACGTCGCCAGCCTGGCCCGCAAACGAATGGCCGCAGGCGTCCTCCTCCGCGACCGCGACGACCGGGTACTGCTGGTGGAGCCGTCCTACAAGCCGAACTGGGAACTCCCCGGCGGCGCCGTAGAGGCCGACGAATCCCCATGGGCGGCGGCGTCCCGCGAGCTGATCGAGGAGTTGGGCCTGACTCGCCCATTGGGCCGGCTGCTGGTAGTCGACTACGTACTTCCCCACGACGGCAAACCCGAAGGAGTGACCTTCATCTTCGACGGCGGCCACCTAGACGAGGCCGACCTGACCACCCTGCCCCTCCCCAACAACGAAATCCTCTCCGCCAGCTTCCACACCCTCGAGCAAGCACGTACCAAGACCAAACCCCTACTAGCCAACCGCCTCACCGCCGCAACCGAAGCAGCCCACCAAGGCATCACCGCATTGTGCGAACACGGCGTACGAGTCGCCTTCTCCCCACCACCCCCCTGAGACGGCCCTCCTCCCCACCCAACGACCCACCCGAACCGGGAATCTGGGACGTCACCACCCCCGGCGATAACCGCCCTGCCAGCGCTGACGCCGCCGACCCCGACCGTCCCCGACTTCACCACCCACTTCAACCCCCCACCTGTCCGCGTCCAGCAGCCGGCAGCCGATTTCGCCCGTGTTCAGGTGTCTGCGACCAGCAGCCGGTAGCCCGCGTCCAGCTCGGCCATGTCCATCAACTCCCCGTACCGCTCCAACCACGCCCCGCTGCCCATATCCGCCGCCAACCGGGCTAACCCCGGACGCAACCGCTCTTCCCCCGTCTGCGCCAACCCCGACGCCCCCGCCCGAACCGCCGGATCGAGGTACGCCGCAGGCCGTCGCCAGTACGCGGCGAGGAACCCGTCCGTGCAGTCATGCGGCACCGGCACCGGGACGACCCGAGCCCCGAGCGCGTCGACCAAGCGGGGGAGGGGCACCGCCCGCCGATCATCGAACGCCGCGACCTCCGGCAGGTAGTCCCGCAGCAACCAGAACTCCCGCGTGACCTCCTGATCCCACGTCAACACCACCACCCGCCGCGCAACCCTCCGCAACTCCGCCACCCCAGCCTCAAGATCCCCCCAGTGATGCACCGTCAACACCGCCAACACCACATCCGCCGCCTGATCCCGCACCGGCAACCCCTCCGCCACCCCCCGCACAACCGGCGCAGCCCCCACCGGCCGCTGCCGAACCATCGTCAAACTCGGCTCAACCGCCAACACCGTCCCCACAGGCTCATACGCCCCAGCCCCCGCCCCCACATTGATCACCCTCCGAGCACCCCCCACGGCCTCGGCAATCAACGCCCCAATCCGCGGATCCGGCCGCCGAGTACTGGTGTAGCTCCGCCCGATGGCGTCGTAGATGGTCACGCCCTCCAGAGTGATCGAATACGGCACCCACCTCCACCCCTCCCACACCACAGCCCACCAACCCCACCCCGGCACCCGCCGAGCCCTCCCGCACCGCGGTCTCGTCAGCCCCCACCCACAGCGGCCCCGGGCCGCACCCTCCCGCGCCAACCACCCCCAGACGACCGCCCCGCATCCGCCACCAGCCCGACCCCCAGCCGCCCCACGCGACATCCCCACCACGCCCCGCCCGCACCCAACCACCCCGATCAAAAATCAGTGGCCGATTCCAGCCGTTCCAATAAGTTGTGCGGCATGCCGGTGGCCACCAAGCTCGGACGGGACTTCGGGAAGCTGTGGACGGCGACCGCCGCGACCAACATCGGTGACGGCATCGCCCTGGCCGCAGGCCCCCTCCTCATCGCCTCCCTCACCGGCGACCCCCGCCTGGTCGCCGGTGCCGTCTTCGCCCAGCAGCTGCCCTGGCTGCTCTTCGCCCTCTTCAGCGGCGCCTGGGTAGACCGCCTAGACCGCCGCAAGGTCATCGCCGTAGTCGATGTCCTCCGCGCCGCCGTCGCGGCCGGGCTGGCGGTCGCCATCTGGACCGAAGTCGTCACCGTCTGGATCGTCTACCTGGCCTTCTTCCTGATCGGCGTCGCCGAGACGTTCGCTGATACCGCGGCCAACGCGCTCCTCCCCGCGCTCGTCGAGCCCGAAGCCCTCCCCAAGGCCAACGCCCGCCTCACCGCCGTGCTCTACGTCGGCAACCAGTTCGCCGCCCCGCCCCTCGGCGCCGCGCTGTTCGTCGTCGGCGCGGCGCTGCCCTTCGGGGTCAACGCGGTCGCCTTCCTGCTGGCCGCCGTCGTCATGCTCACCATCCGCCACCGCCCCGAGCCGCGCCCGCGCCAGGCCACCCGGCTCACCGCCGAGATCGCCGAGGGCGTGCGCTGGCTGTGGCGGCACCGCCTGCTGCGCACCCTCGCCTTCTGCCTCGGTGTGATGAACGTCCTGCTCATGGCCTCCTTCGCGATCTACGTCCTCTACGCCAAGGAGCGCCTGGGCCTGGGCGACATCGGCTTCGGCGTGCTCATCACCGCGGGCGCGGTCGGCGGCCTGGCGGGCACCGCCCTGGTCGAGCCGCTGCGCGCCCGCTTCGGCGAGCACACCCTCCTGCGCGCGGGCCTGGTCGTGGAGACCCTGACCCACGTCGGCCTCGCGCTGGCCACCGACGCCTGGGTCGCCGCCGCGATCACCGTCGTCTTCGGCGTCCACGGCGCCATCTGGGGTGTGGTCGCCATCTCCGTGCGCCAGCGCGTCGTGCCCGACGAGCTGCGCGGGCGGGTCGACAGCGTGTACCGGCTGCTGGTGATCGGCGGGGCCGCGCTCGGCGCCCCGCTCAGCGGCGTGCTGGCCGCCTGGCTGGGCGTCACCGGCCCGTTCTGGGTGGCGGGCGCGGCGATGGCCGTGCTCACCGCCGTCGTGTGGCCGAGGTTCAGCCGGGCCGCGTTCGCCATCTGATAGGCATGTGCCCATGCCGGTTGACGCCTACTGCGAACGCACCGGCCCGGACTTCTGGTCCGAGCCGGTCAACGCGCTGACCAACGCGGCGTTCCTCGTCGCCGCCTACCTCGCCTACCGGTACCTGCTCCGGCAGCCGACCCGGCCGCCGAGCCTGGTGGTGCTGGTGGCCATCCTCACCGCCATCGGCCTGGGCAGCTTCACCTTCCACACCGTCGCCACCACCTGGGCCGCCACCCTCGACACCACCCCCATCCTGCTGTTCATGCTCGCCTACGTCGTCGCCTTCACCAGGCACTTCATGGGCGCGCCCTGGCGGTGGGCGTGGGTCGCCGCGCCCGTCTTCGTGGTCTTCTCCATCGGGGTGAACGCGCTGGTCGACTTCGGCGGCTACGCCCCGGCCCTGCTCGGCCTGCTGATCATGTCCGGCATCACCGCCTTCCTGCGGATGTACGGCCCGGCCCGCGCCTACCTGGGCATCGCCGGGCTGTTCGCCGTCTCGCTGACCCTGCGCACGGTCGACGAGTCGGTCTGCGGCTGGCTGCCGCTGGGCACCCACTTCCTCTGGCACGTGCTCAACGCCGCCGTCCTCTACCTGGTCATCCGCGTCGCCGCCGACCGGGTCGCCAACCAGCTTGCGCGCATTGGCTACTCTGGAGGCATACGGCGTTGATCCGGCCATCACCGGGGAGCCTCCGGAAGAACGGGCGCGAGCCCCAGTAGAACCGGACGGGACGGCCCGTCACAGCCGACCAGCGAGGGGTCGCGGGTTCGCCCGCGGCAAGCGGGGTGGTACCGCGGCGCGCGAGCGTCGTCCCCGTGTGGGTCCGACCGATCCGTACGAGGGAGCTACCGCGATGTACCCGCGCGCACACGTCGGCGACAGCGCCGCCGTCCCCGCCCAGCCGTCCTTCCCCGCCCTGGAAGCCGCCGTCCTCGACTACTGGGCCGCCGACCGCACCTTCGCGGCCACTGTGGACGCGCGCCCGGCCGGGGAGAACGGCGCCAACGAGTTCGTCTTCTACGACGGCCCGCCCTTCGCCAACGGCCTGCCCCACTACGGCCACCTGCTCACCGGCTACGTCAAGGACGTCGTCCCGCGCTACCAGACCATGCGCGGGCGCCACGTCGAGCGCCGCTTCGGCTGGGACACCCACGGCCTGCCCGCCGAGGTCGAGGCCGAGAAGCAGCTCGGGTTCAGCGCCAAGAGCGAGATCGAGGACTTCGGCGTCGAGAAGTTCAACGAGGTCTGCCGCAGCTCGGTGCTCCAGTACACCGACCAGTGGCGCGACTACGTGACCCGCCAGGCCCGCTGGGTCGACTTCGACAACGACTACAAGACCCTCGACCTGGACTACATGGAAAGCGTCATGTGGGCCTTCAAGTCCCTCTGGGACAAGGGCTTGGTCTACGAGGGCTTCCGGGTGCTCTGGTACTGCTGGCGCTGCGAGACGCCGCTGTCCAACACCGAGACGAAGATGGACGACACCTACCGCAGCCGCCAGGACCCGGCGGTCACGGTGTCGCTGCGCCTCGACGCCCCCGGCACCGACCTCGACGGCGTGCACGCCCTGGTCTGGACGACGACCCCGTGGACGCTGCCGTCCAACCTCGCCGCCGCCGTGCACCCCGAGGTCGACTACGTCGTGGTCGAGGCGTTCGACCACCCCGACCGCCGCTACCTGCTCGCCGAGGCCCGGGTGTCCGCCTACGCCCGCGAGCTGGGCGACGAGCCCCAGGTCGTGGCCCGCTACAAGGGCGCCGACCTGCTCGGCACCCGCTACCGGCCGCCGTTCGACTTCTTCCTCGGCCGCGAGAACGCCCACCAGGTCCTCGCCGCCGACTACGTCACCACCGACGACGGCACCGGCATGGTCCACATCGCCCCCGCCTTCGGTGAGGAGGACAAGGTCGTCACCGACGCCGCGGGCATCGAGGTGGCCAACCCCGTCGACGCCCACGGCCGCTTCACCGCCGAGGTCGCCCCCTACCAGGGCCTCCAGGTCTTCGAGGCGAACAAGCCGATCATCCGCGACCTCAAGGACGCGGGCCTGCTGCTGCGCCACGAGACCTACGACCACCCGTACCCGCACTGCTGGCGCTGCGGCAACGCGCTCATCCAGCGCGCGGTGTCGTCGTGGTTCGTCGCGGTCAGCCGGTTCAAGGACCGGATGGTCGAGCTGAACCAGCAGATCAACTGGGTGCCCGGGCACGTGCGCGACGGCCAGTTCGGCAAGTGGCTGGAGAACGCGCGCGACTGGAACATCAGCCGCAACCGCTTCTGGGGCTCGCCGATCCCGGTCTGGGTGTCGGATGACCCCGAGCACCCGCGGGTGGACGTGTACGGCTCGCTGGACGAGCTGGAGCGCGACTTCGGCGTGCGCCCGACCGACCTGCACCGGCCCGCGATCGATGAGCTGGTCCGGCCCAACCCCGACGACCCGACCGGCAAGTCGATGATGCGGCGGGTGCCGGAGGTGCTCGACTGCTGGTTCGAGTCGGGCTCGATGTCCTTCGCCCAGGTGCACTACCCGTTCGAGAACCGCGAGTGGTTCGAGGACCACTACCCGGGCGACTTCATCGTCGAGTACAACGGCCAGACCCGCGGCTGGTTCTACACCATGCACGTGCTGGCGACGGCCCTGTTCGACCGCCCCGCGTTCACCAACTGCATGGCGCACGGCATCGTCCTGGGCGACGACGGGCAGAAGATGTCCAAGTCGCTGAAGAACTACCCGGACGTCAACGAGGTCTTCGACCGCGACGGCTCCGACGCCATGCGCTGGTTCCTCATGGCCTCCCCGATCCTGCGCGGCGGCGACCTGGTCGTCACCGAACGCGGCATCCGCGACGCGGTCCGGCAGGCCGTGCTGCCGCTGTGGAACTCGTACTACTTCCTTGCCCTCTACGCCAACGCCGAGGGCAAGGAAGGCACGTGGCGCACGGACTCCCAGCACGTCCTCGACCGCTACGCCCTGGCCAAGACCCGCCAGCTCGTGGCCGCGGTCACCGACGCGATGGACACCTACGACATCTCGGGCGCGTGCCAGTCCGTCCGCGAGTTCCTGGAGGTCCTGACCAACTGGTACGTCCGCCGCTCCCGCGACCGCTTCTGGTCCGGCGACACCGACGCCATCGACACCCTGCACACGGTCCTGGAGACGGTGTGCCGGGTCGCGGCCCCGCTGCTGCCCCTGACCACGGAAGCGGTCTGGCGCGGCCTGACCGGCGAACGCTCGGTCCACCTGACCGACTGGCCCGCGGTTGACGACCTCCCCGGCGATGACGCGCTGGTGGCGGCGATGGACCGTGTCCGTCAGGTGTGCTCGTCGGCCCTGGCGCTGCGCAAGGCCAACAAGCTGCGCGTCCGCCTGCCGCTGGCGACTTTGCTGGTAGCCGCCGAGGACGTCGCCGTCCTGGAACCCTTCACCGAGCTGATCCGCGACGAGGTCAACGTCAAGGCGGTGGAACTGACCACCGACGTAGCCGCCCACGGCCGCTTCGAACTGGTCGTCAACGCCCGAGCCTGCGGCCCCCGCCTCGGCAAGGACGTCCAAAAGGTCATCAAGGCCGTCAAGGCAGGCGAGTGGTCCGTCGACGATTCGGGCACGGTCGTCGCAGCCGGAATCCCCTTGCAGGAAGGCGAATACGAACGCCGCCTGGTAGCCGTAGACCCAGCCGCCACCGCCGAACTCCCCGGCGGCCTGGTCGTCCTGGACACCACCGTCACCCCAGCCCTCCAATCCGAAGGCATCGCCCGAGACCTGATCCGCGTAATCCAACAAGCCCGCCGCGACGCCAACCTCTCCATCTCCGACCGAATCACCCTCACCATCGACGCCCCCGCAGAACACGCGGAGGCCATCGAAACCCACAAGTCCTTCATCGCCGGAGAAACCCTCGCAGAATCCGTAACCCTCGCCCCCGCCCCCACCGGCTCCACGGGCACCGTCGGCGAAGGCGTAGAAGTCCGCGTCTCCGTAACCAAGGCCTGACGTAAGGGGGGCGGTTCCCCCAGGAACCGCCCCCACCCCTTCCCGCGCACCCCTTCCCGCGCACCCCTTCCCGCGCACCCCTTCCCGCGCACCCCTTCCCGCGCACCCCTTCCCGCGCACCCCTTCCCGCGCACCCCTTCCCGC